>NZ_JCANUT010000003.1:0-183846 GCF_059569095.1 Propionivibrio pelophilus DSM 12018
GAAAGCGCGGTGCCGGCATCGCGCGCGGCGTGGGCCAGCTGCGTCCGCCAGCGCTCGTAACTCGATTTGGCGATGCCTTCCCGTTGGCAGAAGGTCGCGATGGACAGTCCGCTGGCCGCCCGCCGTTCAAAAATATCCCGCCATTCCTCGGCGCTGCGCCGTTGGTGCGTGCCCCCTGCATTCGTCACTTCTGCCATGCCCGTTTCTCCTTGTCGTTGAAAACGGACGCATTGTTCGTCAGTGACGCGGAGAGGAGAAGATCGCCGGTGGGTTAACGCTTACGATGTTTCTGCGGCAGGTAACTGAGTTAAGCCGACGCTCACCCTGCCTACTCACGGACAGCAGGTTGGCTAAGCCTAGCTTTCTCACAGATTTTCAAACTCCTGCTTTCCTCTAAACGGAACGATAGTGCGCAGCATCTGCTGATACTGGGATCTCCACTCAGAGCCGAAGCGCCAGCGCTAAGGGGATAAAAAACAATGCAAAGGCATTACCAATCATAACGATCGCAGCCACTTTTTCCGACTCCCCTCGGAATCGGTCGGCGAAGATGAAGCAGGACACCGCCGGGGGCAAGGCACCGAAGAGAAACAGAATATCCATCTCTGTCTTGCCCAAACCAACTGTGATTCCGAACAACCAGGCCATCAACATCCCCGTCACCGGAGTAACGATAGCACCGGCAATTCCGATGCCGAGCATGCTTCCCGGCTTTGTCGACGAAAGACGCACCCCCAACGAAAAAATCATCAAACCGAGTGCGATATCTCCGAGTAACCTAGTCGCCGCCATTAGCGGCGGCCACAACGTTACCCCGCTCAGACTAACCGCGACACCGAGAGCAGCAGCAACAAGAAAAGGCTGGCGCCAAATCTCGACAATCGAAAATCGCCCGCTCAACAGCCAAGGAGACAGGATGAACTGCAACACGGTGAGGACAAGCATCAGCACCACGGCGGGTCCGAGCGCCTGATCCCCAAAAGTGAACAACATCAGGGGAAGCCCCATGTTGCCGACGTTGTTAAACATCGACGGCGAAATTAACGTCTTTGGATCAATCCCCAATGCGCGTGCAACCGGCCATGCCAACATCCCGGAACCGATGACTACTACAGCACCTCCTATCGCCAACCCGACGTTGTCTGCCAAGTTGAACGATTTTCCCGCAAGCGCGGAGAAGATCAGCGCAGGCAGGAAAATCTCCATGTTCATCCGGTTGGCGGCAGCCATCTCTGGGCTGTGCCGCCGGGCATAAAAATACCCGGCCATGACCACGGCAAAGATGGGAAAAACAATGGAAATAATTCGGAGGAACATGAGAAACGCCCAAGATCAGTTACAAAGGTGCTGGTGATTCAGCACTCCGCTTGACTTCGACTCCGACGATATCCTCCAGCACCTTGATCAGACACTGATTGTCCTCATTGGGGAACTTGGTGATGCCGGCCTGGAAAAACTGCTTCGCCGTACCCGTCGTCATCATTGGAACGCCCTGCTCTTCGGCCAGTGCCATCGTAATTGTCAGATCCTTGTAGGTATTACCGATGTTCGATCCTGTTCCCTTGAACTTGCGGTCCATGACTGCGGGGATTGCCCCCTGGAACAGCGGCGTGTTGGCCACACTGGTGCCAATCACGTTGAACAGTGACTCGGCACTGACACCGGCTTTCACGCCGAGCAGCATGACTTCGAACATGCCCGAGTAGATACAGCCGACCAGACCCTGCATGCAGGCCTTGACGATCTGCCCCTGTCCGACCTGTTCGCCTACATAGTTGATGTTCTTAGCAATGGCCTTGAATACCAGAGAGCACCGCCCGTAAACCGTCCTGTCCCCCGCGGCCATTAGCGTCAGTTGCCCCGCATCAGCGCCTTTCTGCCCTCCGGATACCGGGCAATCAATCACAATGACCTGCCGTTCCTTCGCTTTGGCTTCGATCAGTTGCACGGCCGCGCTTCCAATTGTTGCCGTCACAACGATGACCGAACCCGGCCTCATGGTATCCAACAACCCCTTTTCCCCGAAAATCACGGCGTTGGATTGTTTGGCGTTGACCACCATTACAAAAACCACGTCCGAGTTGGCACCAACCGTTGCACTGTCTTTTTCTGCCAACCCACCCAAACTCGTCAAGGTTTCGAGCGCTGTATCGTTCATATCAAAGCCGCTCACCTTGAAGCCATTGGCGACAAGATTTTTCGCCATACCCATGCCCATATTGCCGAGGCCCACGATTCCGATGTTTTTCATTGCTGTTCCTTTTTGAAATGTTGCAGTGCTGCTTTGTGGATTTACAGCGTGATCAGTGACTGGGTGCGCGCGGAGTCCAGAATGGCATGCGATACCTTCAAGGTTTCCAGTGCGTGCTGCCCGGAGGCCGTGGAATCCGCCTCCTTATCCATGCATTCGATGAAATATCTATTCGCATTCCGGTAGGACGGACACGTCGTGAAGTTGTAAATATCGTTCAGCTTGATGATTTTTTCGTACGGCATGTCCTGTGTACGGATGCGCAGGCGGGTGAAGTCGAACAGGTCATCTCCTTCGAGAACGACCGTGCCCTTGGTGCCGAATACGCCGCGTGAACTGCCTTTCAACCAGGAAGACCAACTTGCGTTGATGATCCCCATCGCCCCGTTTTTCATGTTGAAAAGAACGTTGGCGTTGTTGTCGAACTTCGGAGCGTCGGCAAAGGTACCGCGCACATCGGCCTTAACGCTGGCTATCGGTCCGGCGAGTTGGTAGATCATGTCGATATCGTGCGATAACGATTCGATGCTCATTCCACACACCGTATCGGCCTTGCGCCGCCACGTGTCGTTCTGCGTGCCCGCGTTTCCGCCCAGCATGCCCATCCGATTCACGAAGACATTGACGACGTCGCCAACCTCGCCGGATTGAACAATTTTCAGCAACTCCTGGAATCCTGAACGGAACCGGTGATTGAAGTCGATCATCAGCTTGACGCCATTAGCCGAGGCCAAGCCCACCAGCGTTTCCGCGTCAGCAATCGAGATGGCCATCGGTTTTTCCATGACGACATGGCACCCTGCTTTCATCGCGGTCCGTGCATAGTCGATGCGGTACGCCGGCGGCGTACAAATATGCACCATGTCGAGGTTCTGGGCGATTGTGGCCAAATCGTCAACAACAGTCGTGTTGTACTTGGCGGCCAGTGTTTTTGCGCTTTCCTTGTTGACGTCGACCACCCCGCAGATTTCAACACCCATTTTGGTCAGGGCTTCCGCATGGCAGTACGCGATGGCACCCGCGCCAATGATTGCAGTTTTTTTCATTCCAAATCTCCTTCGAGAAATACTGATAAGAGGGTACGCAACAAAGTTTACTACCTCCAGAACAGAGAATTATTGCGCTAGATATTCACAAATTACGCACGATATTTGCACAATAGACACGAAGGACTACGCAGGCGTCTCCGTGATTTCCAGAAAAAAATCGGCCTCGGCGCGCAAAGAGAAGAGGAGTAACTTTGCAAGTCCGCCGAGGTCAACGAAATACAGACGAGCTAGTCGCCCTTATTGTTTTACTTGCGTGCTTTATCAACCTCTGCCAGGAATTCCTTGACGAACTCCGGACCAATCGATGTACTGTATTTCTCGATCACCGGTCTGACCTTCTCCCGCATCTTGACGACTTCTGTCTGCGGCAAGACATTGACCTCCATCACTTTCTTCAGCTCTGCGAGCGCCTTGTCATGCGTGTCGCGAGCAAACTGGCGTTGCCACACGGAGGCTTCCTTGCCTGCTTCCAACACGAGTTTTTGCTCCTCAGCATTGAGTTTGTCCCACGTCTTTTTGCTCATGAAGCAGGTTTGTGGGTTGTACATATGGTTGGTGACCGTCAGGTACTTCTGGACTTCAAACAACTTGGTGATCTGAATCACGGAATAGGGATTCTCCTGACCGTCAATTGCTTTTTGCTCAAGCGCCGTATAAACCTCCGGGAAAGCCATTGGAACAGCATTGGCCCCCAGCGCGTTGAACGTATCGACATAAGTTGGCGACTGAACCACACGTAGCTTCAAGCCTTGAATGTCTTCGACGGTCTTGACAGGTCGTTTGCTGTTGGTGAGTTGGCGGAACCCGAGTTCGAACCAGCCAAGATGAATCAGGCCTTTGGCCGGCATCATGTCCGCCAGCTTTTTGCCCATCGGTCCGGCCAGCACTTCATCTGCTTCCTTGCCGTTGTCGAAGAGAAAAGGCATATCGACGATGGCAAATTCCTTGATGATGCCTTGCAGGATGCCGGCGTTCATCGACACCAGATCAATCGTTCCACCCTGAGCGGCGGAAAGAGCCTGGACGTCACCGCCCAGAACTCCACCCGGGAAATGCTTGACGGTCATCTTGCCGCCGCTTTTTTGTGCCAACAGTTCACCGAATTTCTCGCCACCGGCCGGGATCGGATGCCCCTTTGGGTTGTTCGTTGCAAAGCGGAACGTATGCTCACGAACCTCGGCTTGTGCTCCGCCGAGCATCAACAGGCAGCACGCCGCCGTAATTGCGAATCCAGCTGTTTTTTTCAATTTCATCTGACTCTCCTTTGCCCTGAATGAATGCCGTCATGGGTTCGCGCGATCTTTCCCTGCCCTTGCCCATCGGCTCAAATCCGGTGCCGACGCTCCTGAGCAGGTCACCGGGGTTTCCCTCATCGGAAAGCCAGCTTACTATGCTAGTTTTGGATTATTATCACTCTTTTAATTCATTGTTTAAGCAGAAATCGTGAGCAATGACCCCGATCTAAATGACTTGCGACTGTTTTGTGCCGTTGCCAAGAAATCAAGTTTCATAGCGGTTGCCCGTGATACCGGCGCGGCACCCACCTCGGTCAGCAAACGCATTGCGATGCTCGAAGAGTCTCTCGGGGTGAAGCTCTTTCATCGAACGACGCGACGGGTCAATGTCACGGACGCAGGAGCCAAGGTCTACCTCTGGGCGCAAAAAATACTCGATGACGTCGAGGACATGCATGACGATATCGCGACCACACGAGGCGATCCGCGCGGACTGATTCGCATCAGTTCGAGCGCACGCCTGGGGCGGGAACTGCTCACACCGGCACTTTCACGCTTTAAAATGCGCTACCCGGAAGTGGAGGTCTGGCTTGAACTCCTTGACCGCAGGGTCGACCTTCTCGGAGAAGGTTTCCATCTGGATATTCGCGCGGGAGAGGTCAATGAACATCACCTTATTCCCCATCGGGTCGCCGTCAGTTCGCGCATCCTGTGCGCTGCCCCTTCATACATTGCCCGTCATGGCGCTCCCATTGTTCCCGGAGACCTGATCAACCATGACTGTATTCTGTTGAGGGAAAGGGAAGAACCGTTCGGAACGTGGCGGCTGACCAGTCCGCGCGGCAGTGAGAACGCAAAAGTCGCAGGAACCATGGCATCCAACGACATTGACGTCGTGCTGCGCTGGGTACATGACGGGCATGGAATTGCGTTCAGCGCCGACTGGCTGTTTGCTAAAAGCCTGGCCAGCGGATCACTTGTTCGCGTCCTGCCCGACTGGTATCAGCCCGCGGACATCTGGGCGGTTTCCACATCACGCTCCGCCCAATCGGCAAAGGTACGTGTTTGCCTTGAATTTCTTACGGAGCAGATAGCAGTTGACAAGCAACTCTTCGCGGAGAACTGGCCGTCAACAACGTAGCTTTTCGCGGCGAGGCCGCCGCCAGCAATCCGCGCGCAACGACCACGGTCATCCCGACCAGGTCGGGCGGACAAAGTTGCCGGCGATCAGCCTTAACGAACGGCAGATCCACTCGGGGCGCTGGACATAGGTCCTCTGACACTACATCCGGCAGTTGAGTGTCAATTGTCGCTTCCAATTCGGCGATCGACGGTGTCGGCTGCGCCAGAAGCACGAACCTGAGGTGCTGAGTAGCGTCGACAAGCATGCGCAGATCGCTCGCTGGAACTCGACCCGCGTTGTCCAGAACCACGAGCGCGTGAACTCCGCTCGCGCCCAAGAATCTGTCCAGCGCGCGCAACGCATCAACGCCACTGGCGCCCGGCAAAAGAATCTGCCGCAAGCCGCAGGCGGTTGGAGCGGCCCACTGCGCGGCGAGATCCCGAACCAAGCTCGCCGCGATGGCGGGGCCGGGGACATCGCCTACGTCGTAGTAGGCGCATTCGCTGCCGAGGTGCACCGCGGCCTGCGCTGCCCAGGCCGTCTTGCCAGCCCCGGAGAAGCCGCTCACGATGCGCACGCGCGCGCCACTATCCAAGATGGGCTCATCTTCGAGCGGGCGATAGACTTCCGGTGGCGAAGGAAACTGCTGCAGCTGCACGACGAGCTGCTCAAATAGTGTGTGCAGCTCGGTCGTGTTGAAAGCGTGACGAGTTGGTTCGCCCGTCGCCGCCAGAAGTACTCGACCAGTCAGTTTCCAAACGAGCGTCTCGGGCTCAAGCATGGCCAGCGGAAGCAATCGAGCTTTGTCGGCACACCAGTGGACCGCCTCCGCTACGCTGGGCCAAGCGGTCGGCAGGCATGCAGGCGCACTCGTCGTCGCTCCCGGCCACGATAGCGTCACTCCCTCAGGCAAACCGCCCGTGTCGACATGAGCCCGCAGCTCTGGCCCCGGCGCCACGTTGGCAATGACCACGAACGAAGGGGCTCCTAACAGGCTGTTGAAATTCTCCGACGAACGATGAAACGCCGGCTATTTTTGATGCAACTGAATGCAAATCGCCGCTGAAACGCTCGTTGATTCATCCGCCCGATGCGCTTCGATGGCGCATCGGCCCCGGTTTTGCCGCTCATTGCCGCACTCCCAGCGGCACCGTGAACAGTATTCGTGCCATGCGCGTGAGATTGCTCGCGGTCATCGTCAGTTTGAACTGCTGATCAACCCGTCGGAGTCCTCGAAAGACGGTTTGCCGAATCCGTCCGACCGTCTTGCCCCAACCGAAGTGTTCCTCAATGCGTTTGCGGATGACCTGGCTGATCCGGTAACCGTCGTGCCGGGTTGTCCGGCCGTCGATGGCGCTGCCGCCACGACGTCCCTCGTTCTGCGCCACATGCGGAGTGACGTTGCGCTGGCGACAGGCGGCGATGAAGTCGGCGGTGTCGTAGGCCTTGTCGGCGCCAACCGTCTTGGAGTGAGTGCCGGGAACGCCGTCGAGCATGCGGATCGCCGCTTCGCGTTCTCCGGTTCCATCGGCATGCGTGACCACCGCGCTGACCACGAGCCCCGAGCGGTTCTCCATCAGTACATGCCCCTGGTAGGAAAGGATCGAGGCCGTATTGTTGCTCTTCCGGTACAGGCGGGCCTCCGGATCGGTCGTGCTGGCGTGGGTGTCATTGCTGCGCGGCTTGCCCTTCCAATCCGCTTGCGCATTGCGCCCACCGCCGTTCGGCGTCTGATCATCCGATCCGTCTTTCGGGCGAAAGCTCTTCTGGCTGGCCCAGGCCTGGATCAACGTGCCGTCGACAGAGAAATGCTCCTTCGAGAGCAGGCCTTGCCGGTCGGCCTGCCGCATCACTTCGGTGAAGAAGGATTCAATAACCTCGTTCTCGAACAGGCGATCCCGGTTCTTCGAGAACACGGAATGGTTCCAGACCGTATCTTCCAGCGACAGCCCAACGAACCAGCGGAACAGGAGGTTGTAGCGCATCTGTTCCATCAGTTGCCGCTCTGAGCGGATCGAGTAGAACACTTGCAGCAGCAGCGCGCGCATCAATTTCTCGGGAGCAATCGAGTCGCGTCCGCGATCCGCGTAGATCATATTGAACAAGCTATTGAGGCGCCCCAGCGCTTCATTGACCAGCGTCCGAATCGAGCGCAACGGATGATCCGCCGGAACGAAATCATCCAGCTTTGCTACCGTGAAAAGACTTTCCTGCAGACCGTCCGCTCCGCGCATCTCGCTCACCTATTCTCAAACAGCATGATCATGAACACGATATACAGAACGTCTACCCCGCAAACCCCGTTGACACGGGGACAAATTTCAACAGCCTGCTAACCGAGCTTTTGCCATGCTGGCCATGCTCAATATCAACAGATGGGGACGACCTCTGACAGGAGAGGTGCGCCCAACGTAGCCGAAAGGCGAGGGAAATCCCCGCTTCCAGGCCACAAAACGGCCGTTTATCCAATGGAAAATGCAATTGCATCAAAATTTCGTCTCAATTCGCTTTCACGGCGCCGTGAAATGGCGACTTGTTCGGCGTTTCCCTAGACGAAACTTGCCTATTGGGTGGGCTGTACTTGCCCGTCATTGACGAGGACTATCATCCGGGTGCCTCGTCGATTGGCAAACAGGTAACCGTGGTGCGGTTGCGCCGCACCAAACACCTGAACCACCCACGCCAGAATCGTCTCCGTGCCCGCGCGCATGTCGAGCGGTTCGACCGACAGCCACAAGGCCTCGACCCGGATCATCGCAGCCAGTCACGGAGGCAGGTGGCACATTCCCCCGCGGCCTGGACCGGCCAATCGATCTTGATCGCGGCATTGCCACGGCGAATTTCGATCCGGATATCGGGCGATTCCCGCGTCGCGGGCGCCATCGGCACCGGCACAATGGCCGGGGCCATCCCCGTGAGCATGGGTAAGCGCTGCGTCGGCGCCTCAATACCGCGCTCGCGCATCCAACGACGGACCTGGTTGGCATTGACGCCGTTGGCCATCGCGATTCCGGCCACCGAGGACCCTGGCTCGCAACAGGCGGCAATCACCGCCTGCTTGAATTCTTCCGGGTGAAACCGCCTGCGCCGCATCGGTTTCTGTATTCCCATCGATCGTGTCCACCATGTTTCTTTAGGGAAGCGCTGAACAAACGGCGAGTTTTCACGCGCAAGGGTTGGTTGCTCGTTTTTTGAGCAACGTTTAAACCGCAAACGCGCCATTTCGACGCTTTCTCCCCGAATTCCTGCGTTTCCGTCCACCGCCGGGGCGTGGTGGACGGAGTCCGCCCCTCAGGCGGTTTTTAGCCGCCCTCGTAGCAGATATAAATTCGCCAAACCCACCAACATATTCACCTGGGCCTTGTTCTTCGCCAGACCCCGGTAGCTGGTCTGGGTGAACCCAAACTGTCGCTTGATCACCCGAAACACATGTTCTACCCGCGCTCGGATCGACGATTGCTTGCGGTTGCGTTTCCGCTGGCTCGACGAGAGGTTCTGGCCGGGCTTGCGTTTGTCCTGCACGCACCAGCGGAGCCCCAAGGCCCTTGCGCCGCGTTTGTATTCGTCGCTGGTGTATCCGGCATCGGCGAAGATGACTTCGTCTTTCGGCCTCAGCAGCTTGGGTAAGAGGGTGATGTTGGCTTCGTTGGCCGCAGTGACTTCGACGCTGTGCACGGCGCCTGAATCAACATCGGCACCGACATGAATCTTCATGCCGAAATACCACTGATTACCCTTTTTGGTCTGGTGCATTTCAGGATCGCGCTCCTGCGCCTGGTTCTTGGTCGAACTGGGGGCGTGGATGATCGTGGCGTCTACCATCGAGCCTTTCGACACGAGCAACCCTCGGGCTTTGAGGTCGTTGTTGATTTCGCACAGCAACGCCGTCGTCAAGTCGTGCTTCTCCAGAAAATGGCGGAAGTTCAGGATCGTCGTCTCATCCGGCAACGCTTCCGTCACGCCACTGAAGCCACAGAAACGACGCAGGCTTTCGATCTCGTACAGCGCGTCTTCCATCTGACGATCTGAGAAATTGAACCAGTTCTGCGGGCAGTAAATGCGGAGCATGCTTTCCAGGGCCATCGGCTGGCGACCACGCCGACCGCTCTTCGGGTAATGCGGCTCCAATCGCGCCAATAGCGCTGACCAAGGAACCACCTCCTCCATCTCGTTCAGAAATAGCTCACGCCGTGTCTGGCGCTTCTTGCTTGCGTATTCAAGGTCGGAAAAACTGGCTTGGCGGGACATCGGCTGGGACGTGAACTACTGAAACCACCATTATCTCAAATCAGGGAATTTGTTCAGCGCTTCCTTAGCGGACACGATCTTCCCGGTCTAAAACCTCAATTCATAGATGACTTCGCCGGGGGTTTACGTATTGCTGACATCGCCCCTCTTCCTAAGTACGACTGCAATGAGAAGACAACAACGTAGACCGGAAAGATCGTTACGAATGGCCGCTTGGCACATCAAACCACAGCCGAATCAAGGGACTGTTGGCGTATTGATCGTCAGTGGCCGCATTCTAATCACCAGCCCACAAATTGTGCTATTCGGTCGCTAGACCAGTGTTTGGCTCAGCGTCCGTGGTGGTCGGCGAGCGGGAGAGCAAACAACAACCGACAAATGGTAGTCAAGCAATTCGCTTTAGGCGCAACCGTCAAGATCCCGCACGGAGCGCTTCAAAACCATCGAGAAGGAAAACCGCCCCGCCGGATGGATGGATACGGTCGTGGAAAACACTTTTCCGTAACGGTCAATGTAGCGGCGAACAATCTTGAGGGCCGGCGATTCAGGGAGAACCTTCAGTTCATCGGCAACTCCTGCCGGTACGCCCACCGCCGTGATGCTTTGAAAAACTTCGGCGCTTGACCGACCGTATTGCTTTTCAATCAATTCGCTGATCAACGCATACGGGTATTTGCGAACAAGTTTGCGGAGCCCTGAGTAGGCCAGATCGACATAGTTGTCTGTCCAGCAGACGGGGGGAGCGGTTTTGGCGGCATCTTGGCGAATGCTCGCAATGTGAAACCAGCGTGTACCGGGGGCGCATTCGATGACTTGCGCCAATTCGATATCGGCGACAACTTCGTCGAATTTCTTGACCACACGCAGATTGGTGGCGCCGAACTGGATCAGATCCTCGAGAGATGCCAGGGAGTGGTTGTAGCCGTGGGTGCTTTGTTGCTTCTCGACCCGTGAGCCGATGCCTTTGTGGCGGGAAACCAGTCCCAGATCGACCAATTCGCGCAGAGCAGCGCGGACAGTGTGGCGGCTGGCTTTATATTCCTCGCAGAGTGTCGATTCGGAGGGAAGCAGCGATTCCGCCGGAAATCGCCCTGTGGCAATCCCTTCGGCCAGGTCGCGGGCAATCTGAGCATAAAACGTTTCACTCATGCGTCAACTCGTCATCGATTTCAGATGAATTCGAGTTTATCAGATTGGCCTCTCATAGCTATTGACATGCCTGTACGGACATATTAGCCTGTCCGGACATCTACATGTCCGGACAGGTGGTGCGAGGTGAGTTATGTCGCGGACGCGTTGATTCGATCACCCTTCCACTATCAGGAGATTTTGATGGCCTCAACCGTTATTGATTCAGTCCTCTTCCGTGATTCCTTTGGCACTCCTGCCATGCGCGCCATCTTTGACGACCATGAACTGATCCGCAAATACGTCGAAGTCGAGATCGCGTTGGCCAAGGCCGAGGCGCGCTGCGGAGTGATTCCGCAGGAAGCGGCAGACGAAATTGCTGCCAAGTGCTCGGCAGAAACGCTGGATTTCGATTTACTGCGCCACGAAACCGAAATCGTCGGCTATCCCATCCTGCCGCTCGTTCATCAGATTGCCAAGCAAGCTGGAACGTCCGGAGGATTCGTTCACTGGGGTGCCACGACGCAGGACATCATGGATACGGCCGTAGTCTTGCAGGTTCGCGACGGTCTGGATCTGGTCGAAGCCGATATCAAGGCGCTTCGCGGCATCCTGGCCAAGTTGTCGCGGCGTTATCGCGATACACCGATGGCCGGCCGGACCCACCTGCAACAAGCCTTGCCGGTGACATTCGGCTACAAAACCGCGATCTGGCTCGATATGTTCGATCGGCATGAGGAACGACTGGCCCAACTGCGGCCGCGCGTACTGGTCGGTGAATTTGCCGGTGCGGCCGGCACCCTGGCATCTCTCGGGGACAAAGGCCTGGCCGTTCAGAAAGCGATGATGGAAGAGCTCGGACTCGGGGTTCCGGTGTCCACCTGGCACGTGGCACGTGACGGTTTCGCCGAAGCGGTTAATCTTCTCGCCGTGATTACCGGCTCGCTCGGCAAGATCGCCTACGACGTGATGATCATGGCCTCGAACGAATTTGGCGAGCTTTATGAACCGTTCGTCAAGGGGCGCGGCGCCAGCAGCACCATGCCGCAGAAGCGCAACCCGATTTCCAGCGAACTCATGCTGGCCTGTGCCAAGGGGGTTCGTCAGCAGGCAGGGTTGATGCTCGACGCCATGGTGCAGGATCTCGAACGAGCGACCGGACCGTGGCACGCCGAATGGATTGCCATCCCCGAAGCCTTCATTCTGGCGGCAGGCGCCCTCAACCAGGCCAGGTTCATGCTCGACGGCCTGATCGTTGATGAAAAAGTGATGCTGCGCAACCTTGGCATGACAAACGGTTTGATCGTCGCCGAGGCAGTAATGATGGGTCTGGCCCCCTACATCGGTCGTCAGGACGCCCATGACGTGGTCTATGACGCGTGCCGGGTGGTCAATGAAAAGGGCGGGCGGCTCTCCGATGTGCTCAACGCGATGCCTTCGGTCGCCAGTCGCCTTGATCCGCAACTGATCGAACGCCTGACCGACCCTGCCAACTACCTCGGTAGCGCGCCGCAGATGGTCGACCAGGTGTTGGCCAGTTCCGCCGCGCGGGATTGATCGACGACACATCCACACTATTACTGGAGCCGATATGTCATCGACCGAATCCAAATCGAGTCAGAAAGCTGTCGTTTCTGCGTTGATCCCACTCCTGATCGGGGTCGCCATCTGGTTCTATCCTGTACCGGAAGGCCTGAAGCCGGAGGCGTGGCACATGTTTGCCATTTTTGCCGCCACGATCGCCGGCATTCTGACGCAACCCTTGCCTTCGGGCGCGGTCATGCTGATCGCCATCACGGTGGCGATCTTCACCAAGACCCTGACCGAAGCAAAAGCGTTGTCCGGCTTCGGCAACGGCACCGTCTGGCTGATCTTCTGCGCGTATGTCCTGTCCTTGGGATTCATCACCTCGGGGCTGGGCAAGCGCATTGCCTTCAAGATGCTGTCCCTGTTCGGCGGCAGCAGCCTGGGGATCGCCTATTCGCTGGGTATTTCCGACCTGATCATGGCACCTGCCATGCCTTCGGTCACGGCGCGCTCGGGCGGCATCATTTTCCCGATCGCGCGCTCGATCAATGACGTGCTCGGTTCCGGACCGGGGCCATCCGGGAAGAAGATCGGCGATTTTCTGACCATGGTTTGTTTCCAATTCACCCCGATCACCGGTGCCATGTTCCTGACGGGGATGGCAGCGAATCCCCTGGTAGGCAGACTGGCCAAGGATTCGCTGGGGGTCGAAATCAGTTGGGGCGGATGGTTCGTTGCGGCCGTGGTTCCGTGCCTCGTCTGCTTCCTCCTGATGCCGTTGCTTGTCTACAAGGTACTCGATCCGGAACTCAAGAAGACTCCGGAAGGTAAGGAACTCGGCCGACGCTCATTGGCGGAAATCGGCCCGATGTCGTCGGCCGAGATCAAGGTGGCGATCGGCTTCATCCTTGCTCTGCTTGGCTGGGGAACGAGCTTGGTTACACAGATTTCGGCCACTACCGTCGGCCTCGGCCTGGCCGCTTATCTGCTGGCAACCAAGGCGGTGGCCTGGAAAGACCTGCTGAAGGACCATGCGGCCTGGGACACGCTGATCTGGTTCGCGGCAATCATCAGTCTGGCGAGCGGGCTGACAGACCTCGGCTTCATCAAATGGCTGACGACACACCTTGCCGCCTCGATGAAAGGCTTCACCGGCATTCAGGCCTTCCTGCTGCTCGGTCTGATCTACATCTACGTCCACTACCTGTTCGCGACTGCGTCAGGCCATGTGGCGGCGCTGTACGCTCCGTTTGCCGCAACGGCGATTGCCGCGGGGGCACCACCGATGATGGTCGCCATCTGCTTCGGCATCTTCAGCAATCTGATGTGGTCGATCACTGAATACGCCGGTGGTCCGGGCCCGCTGTATTTCGCCCAGGGGTACTTCGAGCGTCCGCGCTTCTACAAGATCAACTTGCTCGTTGTAACCTTCAATGTGATTCTCACATTCGCCGTTGGCATGGCCTGGTGGAAGATGCTCGGCCATTACTAGAGTCCTGTCTGAAAGGCGCCATCCAGCGAGTTGGCGCCTCGCCGACGCGAAGCCTCTCGACGAAAAGCGAGAATACCGGCTTCCTGCCGTACGAGAGGCTTCTTCTAGCGAACTGTTGTCGACCAATGACTTGAAAGAGAACTATGCCGGCAAATGCACAACAAACCGACTTCGATATCGCCGCTGCGACCTGGGACGATGATCCGGTCAAAGTCGCACGAGCACAAGCGGTGGCCGCGGGTATTCGCCGTCAGGTGCCGTGGCACGCGGGAATGACGGGGCTCGAACTCGGATGCGGTACCGGCTTGCTCAGTTTCATGCTGCAGCACGATCTCGAACAGATTACTTTGGCCGACAGTTCCTCCGGCATGCTCGCCGTCCTGGGCGAGAAGATAGCTGCTGCCGGCGTTGCCTCAATGCGCCCGTTCAAGGTTGATCTGGAGATGGATTTCCTCCCGGATGAGCGCTTTGACCTTGTCTATTCGCTCATGACTTTTCACCATGTGCAGGACACAGATCGCTTGTTGCACAGTCTGTTCTCGCTGCTCAAGCCCGCCGGGCACCTTTGCGTGGCGGATCTCGACCGCGAGGACGGTTCCTTCCATGGCCCCGGCTTTACCGGGCGCAACGGGTTCGATCGAGACAATCTTGCGCAGCGCGCCGTTTCGGCTGGTTTCCGGGACGTGGTTTTTGAGACCGTGTTCGACATGCGCAAGTCGGTAAATGGCGCAACGAAATCCTATCCTGTGTTCCTGATGGTGGCGAGGGTCTCCCGATAGCGCCGCTGTAGGTCCATGTCCGCATTTTCCCAGAAATGCGCAATTGCGGTGACGCAACTAGCCGTTCCGGCTAACAACCGTGGATTTTCGTTGAAAACGTTCGAATGGTGAAAGACGACGCTGTGCGGTCGTCGACGTGGCATAGGCTGACTAGCCGTTGAGGCTGTGCTGCTTGAATTGCTCTTCCGGCTGGTTCCGAAGTTTACCGGTCTACGGATGGTAGCTCTGTGCGGAGACCGAAGGTCGGCTCTTGGCCGACTGCTGCCGAATCATCCAGCATGACCTCGTGCTGGTCAATAACACAATACCGCTGGTTAGGTGCGATGAGAATGCTCGGTCAGTTCCCGTGCGATTCGGCGGTCAAGTAAGGTGAGATTTCGCAGCTAGTATTCTTTGTGCCACATTTAAAGCAGTTTTAGCATGTATTTTGGCTTCAGAAATATTAGGGATACGTTGGTTATGGATGAGAAAAAACGAAAAGAAGCCGCTGCGTCGTTATTGAAAGACATGGAATCGACTGCTGCGCGAATGCGTAAACTGATCGTCGCGATGCCTCCGCATGATCTGCTTGGCTACCTTTATGCCCAATACATGATAAAGGCGATGGAAAGCCAAATCCCCGCTTCGTCGCGCCAGGAAGTAAACGGTCCAGATGACCTAATCAACGAAAACCAATTCCTGCTTGAGTACGTGCACGCGGTTCTAGCGTCAGATAACTCTCCTAATAACATGGCATTCGAAGAGGCTTTGTGCGCAGAACTGTTTGAACTTGGCCGCAAACTGCGAGAGCAGGCGATGTTTTTTGCCATGGTCACCTCCGCCGATACCAAAGACGGCGTCTTCGGTCCAGACACGGCCGACATTGAATTCCGCGCGAAATCCACCTGGGTCATGCTACGAGGGAATCGTTACCAAGTTTTGGAAGGAGAGTTTTACAGCTACGTTCTGGCGCCTCACAATGATGTCCTGAAAGAGATGTATGGCGTCGATGCCACCAATATCGCCGAAGGCTTCCAGGCTATGGCCAACGCCAACCGTTCTGGGCATGCCGACGCGATCACGGAAATAGGGCAGCAGTTTGAGGCGGTGCAAGCCTTCGCTGCGGCACAGAACAAGCCTCTGGAAACCGTCATGGAGGCGTGGGTTGCGGCCAATGCGGAACAATCAGAAGCCGCTGGATGGGCGATGGATGACATGTTTCGCGGCGGCATCGCCAACGTGAGCCGTCACACAAAGCTGCCGCCGACGCTGCTGGCGGACTTGGCTTACAGGCGCGGAGAAGAAACTGAGTTCTTCGCTGCGGGCGATTTTGCGGGGACCCCCTACCGGACACTGCCTGCCCGGAAGAAACCCCTAATCCAGCTTGGATCCGACTACTACGCCGTCGACCCATGCTTCACCCGCGACGCGGGGTATCGTGCGCTTCTCTACAACCTCCTTCAGCGAAAGCCAGACTATAAGAAGACCTTTGAAAAACGGCAGAAGGCGATGAGCGAAGCTGCCTTCGCCGACATTTTGTCTGCCCAACTTCCCGGTGCCAAGATTTTCCAAGAGGTCTACTACAAGGCCCCTGCCAGCAAGCAGTGGTCCGAAAACGACACACTCATCTTGGTCGATGACGTGCTGTTCCTCGTTGAAGCCAAGGCGGGAGCTGCTGCCACCATTGCGTCGCCGGCACTTGATTTCGGCCGTCACGCCCAGTCCGTGCAAGATTTGGTGCTCAAAGCTTACAAGCAGTGCGAGCGCTTCTTTAGCTACCTAAATTCTGCAGACGAAGTGCCGCTTTACCACTTTGTCGACGGCAAGTATGAAGAGTGCGGCCGTGTCCGCGGTTCCGATTATCGCGTGATGTTGCCGATTGGGCTTACGGTCGAGTCGTTCTCGCCCTTCTCGGCGTACTGCAAGGCGCTGCCGCAGGTTGTGCCTCTACTTGGGAAGCATGCCTTTGTTTCGCTGTCCATTGACGACCTGTTCGTTCTCAAGCGGTTACTGCCCACGCCTGGCTTGTTTGCGCATTACATGGAGGTTCGACAAGCAGTGGCAGGTATACGCCAAGCTCATCTCTTCGATGAGTTCGATCACCTGGGCGCGTACCTGACGAAGAATCGATTCGATCAGGATATTACTGACCAATTGAAAGACGGCCAAGCAAACATGCTCATATGGGACGGCATGTGCGACATCATTGACAAGAGCTTCGAGGGTGAAGACTGGGAAAACAGGCCGTTTCCGATGCAGAACTTCCCGGGAGAGGTGCTGAAGTTGCTTGAGGCTCTTGACGCCACTCGCGCCCGTGGGTGGCTTTCTGCGGATAGCCGTATCCGTGACTTGGGCGAAGAAGGTCGGAATAATCTCGCCAAAATGCTGTCCGATCTTCGCCAAACCCTGAACAAGCATCCCTCTCGCTACTTTCTACTGTCCGGGGACGGTGAGCCGCTCTTTATTTGGCTTCAACAACACGGCCACCAAATTGACTGGACAAGGGTGAATGACAAAGCCAGCGCAGCTGCGCTGGCCGTCAAAGCTACTAACGTAATCAGCGTTGTGGCAGAGGTAAGTGCTGATGGATCCTACCAGCAGGTGCAATCTTTCACGGTCCACACACCTACGGCGCGAACGGAAGAAAACGCCTACATTTACCAAGATGCCGCGCGAATGGCTCACTCCACGCGGATGGTGAATTTCAATCAGCCAGAAATTGCTACCCCCTTGGGGATGACCAAAAAGCCGGGGCGAAATGATCCGTGTCCATGTGGCAGTGGTGCGAAATACAAGAAGTGTCATGGCCGTTAGGAACGACCCGGATCCGTTGTTAAAGGCCAGTTCAGGATTTCCTTTCTGACCGGTATTTTGTGTCAGCTATGAATCTAAAGGTGAAGCCATGACCTTCCTCGACGACTATCAACGCGAGCTTAAGCGACAAAGCCAGCGCGGGCGTTGCCTCCACTACTCAAATGGTGATCGCTGCAATGAGATCGTTTCAGCTCACTCGATTCAGAAGGGAGGGCAGTTGAGCCTCATCGCAGAGGAAGGGCATGTTTATAGACCGAGCGCAGACTTGTCCATTCTTCAAAAAAACAAAGGTATTCCTGGACTTAAGAAAACTGGAGTAAACCGGGCGTCAACCTTTGTTGGCTTCTGCAAACACCACGACAATGAGCTATTTGAACCAATTGACAACTTCCCGCTTGGGCCCTCAAGAGAGCAAATTGCTCTCTACGCATATCGATGTATTTGTCGTGAGTATTTCGTCAAAGAGAACGCAGTCGAAGTCCTCACCAACATGAAGGATCACCCGGAACTCGATGAACCAAGTCGAGGATTCTTGGCCGCCACGCAAGTTGGCCATAGTATTGGCTTCGCTGGGGTAAAACACCACAAGTCGATATTCGACGCAGCTCTTTCCAGTAGCGATTTTGCTCAATTCGAGTTCACATATTTCACATCCAAATCGCTGTGCCCAGTCCTGTTATCAGGCCTGCTGTATCCAGACTATGACTTCGAAGGTAATCAACTCCAAGAACTTGGGAGTTATGAGAAGCCACTAGATTTGATTACGTTCTTCACTGCACCAATTGATGAAGGATGGGTATTTTCATTTGGGTGGCACGTCTCAAGCAATCGGACCTGTATTCCATTCATGCAATCACTAGCGCGAAATGCAGCACGTGGCGGGAAAATCGAGGATGCACTGCTACGTTTAACATTTTCGTGCTGCGAAAACAATGCTATACGCATATCATGGTGGGATGGGCTACGAGAAGCATTGAGAGCGGCTGCGATAGAACGGATGTTCCCGATGATGCATCCCAACATTCCCGTACCAAGTAACTACCTTGCGATAGGCTGTGAAGGAATCGCGAGTTGGCAGTTTGAACATGTCCACACGACGCTCCAGGCCGTCGCGTAGGCTACAGTAAGCTTGCAGTAAATATCGCCGGATGGTTAGCTCTCATGAACAAAAATGGAAGTGGGGTCACTGCAACCGAGCGGCTACTAGCAGAGTTCTGCGAGCGGTCGTTCCTAAAGCTTTGGAGTTATCCAAACCCTTACAAGGACGATGGGCACGAGCTTTGCGACCTGCTCGCGGTGTTCAACCACACCTTGTTCATTTTCTTCGACCGCGAACGTGCGCTGTCAGAGGTTTCCGACAAGGACCCGCAGATACTGTGGGATCGATGGAAGCGCAACGTTATCGACCGTCAGGTCAGGACTGCGCATGGGGCAGAGCGCTACATACGTAGCGGCAGACTGATTTTTCTCGACGCTAAGTGCGAGAAACCGTTCCCGATTCCCTTTGACCGAGACAAAGCGGTCATTCACAAAATCATCGTGGCACATGGGGCGAAGGAGGCGTGCGAGCGTGCATCGCAACAAAATGTTTACGGTAGCCTTGCGATCACCTATACGGAGACAGATGGAGGGCCGACCCATCCGTTCCACGTCGAAATCGACAGACGTAACGTGGTCCACATACTCGACGGCCACAACATGCCGATCGTGCTGCGAGAGCTGGACACGGTCAATGACTTCAAGGCATATCTTGACGAGAAAGTACGGGCTGCCAGCGCCTTCGACTATTTGAGCTATTGCGGCGAGGAGGACCTCCTCGGACACTACCTACTGAACTACGACGCAGCGACGCAGCGCCATGTGATTGGCCCGAAGCTGAAAGACAAGATCAACGGCGTCATGATCGGCGAGGGCGAGTGGCACGACTTCGTGGAGACCGATCTCTACAAGAACACGAAAAACGAAGACCGAATTTCCTATTTCTGGGACAAGCTGATCCAGAGGACGTGCCAGAACAGTGTAGACGGCACGCTTGGTGGCAATTCCGACATTGCTCGCGGCGAAAGCGCAATCTATGAGATGGTTAAGGAACCGCGCTTCATGCGCCGAGGCCTAGCCGAGAAAATGCTGTCAGCGGTCGAGCGCTTTCCCGACAACGGGCAGTTCGTCCGACAGGTGACATTCCTTCCATCGTTCGAGCCCAATGTTGGCTATGTTCTCCTGCAACTACGTGCTCCCGACGCGTTCCGATCGGAACCGGACTACCGCGAAAAGCGGCAGACACTTCTTGAAATCGCGTGTGGCGCAGCGAAGAACAAGTTCCCGCACTTGGTCAAGATCATTGGCATCGGCATTGACGCTCCAAAGTTTTCAGGTAGCACAGTCGCCGAGGATTTTATATTGATGCCGTGTGAGACATGGCCCGAGGAAACGAAGGCCTACTACGAAGAGCTAAACAAGGAGTTTAACTTCTTCGGAACGTCTGCCATGCAGCAGTACCAGGACAATGTCACGCAATTCGTACCGCCTTCACCACCTGCCAAACCGATTAAACCCAACAAGGTCGGCCGTAACGATCCGTGCCCCTGCGGCTCAGGGAAAAAGTACAAAAAGTGCCATGGCGAAGCATGAGCCAAGAGCTCGACCTTGTCCGGCGCAAGGGAATTTTGCACTTTGGCATAATAGCGTGGGCCGCTTCCTTTTTCTCATCCGGCACTTTGTCCGGATGGGAAAGGCTGCACGCCTTTCGGTAGAGCGACTTCAATTCCTGCTCGTCATCCTCGTTCAGCTTTGGCTGGGGATCGGCGCGTTGGAGTGCCGAATCGGCTACAGGCGCTATGCTTACCGCCCGGACGATTCAACCTGGCAAAATCGCGAGGCCAAATCGTTCGGGTATATGTCAATAAGTCGCTTATGGCAGCCAACTTATTGTCAATCACAAAGACAATGTATCAGCAAATATGGCTAAATTCCCCTGTTTATACGGCCATGATGGATATTTACATAGGAAAACGTGAGCGTAAATGCCATGAAAACTCCCTGAAGGATCGTGTTCGAAAAGCGGCGATTATAAAAGAGATTGGCGTTACTGCTGACGCCCGCGCACCGGGAACGGCATCGTCAGGCCGAGCGCCAGCCAGACCAGCAGAATCGCGCCGCAGACACTCCAGACGGCGGTTGCTCCGCCCGTCCGGGCCAGCCAGCCGCCGGCCACGCCGCCGAGAAAGAGTCCGAGCGACTGGGTGGTGTTGTAGATTCCCAGCGCGGCCCCCTTGGCGTGCGCCGGTGCCACGCGCGAGATCAGCGACGGCTGCACCGCCTCAAGGATATTGAAGGCGACGAAAAACAGTGTCAGCCAGAGGAACAACCCGGAGATGGTGCCGCTCAGCCCCGCGAACCCGGCTTGAACCACCAGCAGCAGGACGACGGCGGCATTGAACACGAACTTCATCCGGCCATGCTTTTCCGCGGCGATGATTGCCGGCACCAGGACGACGAACGACAGCAGCACCGCCGGCAGATACGCTTTCCAGTGCTCGCCGACCGGCAGCCCTCCCGCCCCGACCAGCATCGACGGCAATACGACCCACATCGCCGTTTGCGCGAAATGCAGGCTGAAAACACCGAAATTCAGGCGCAGCAACGCTCTGTCACGCAAGACCTCGGAGAAATTCGCACCGCCCGGCTGACGCGGTATCAACGGCGCATCCGGGACCAGCTTCTTGACGATGTAGATGCCGAACAGCGACAGCGAACCGGTCAGCGAGAAGATCCCGGCCATGCCGACCCCTTCATAGAGCAACGGTGCCACCACCATCGACAGCGCAAACGTCAGGCCGATCGACGAGCCGATCATCGCCATTACCTTGGTCAGGTGCTGCGGTCGCGTCAGATCGGCGGCCAGCGCCGTCACCGCCGCCGACACCGCGCCCGCGCCCTGCAGGGCGCGGCCGATGATGATGCCGTAAATGTCCGTCGACAGCGCCGCCGTGAAGCTGCCAATGGCGAAAAGGAACAGGCCGAAAAAGATCACCGGCTTGCGCCCGAACCGGTCCGAGGCCACACCGTAGGCGATCTGGAACAGCGCCTGGGTCAGCCCGTAGGCCCCCAGCGCCATGCCGACCAGCATGACGTTATCCCCCGACGGCAAGTGGAGCGCATGAACGGCGAACACCGGCAGGATCAGGAACAGCCCGAGCATGCGCAGGGAAAAAACGAAGGAGAGGATCAGCCCCGAATAACGCTCGTCGGGACTCATCGATTCGTGGGTGGGAGAAAGCATCGGAATGGACTCAACCGCAGACGGGGGAAAAGACCCTGGAACAATGAAGGAGTTCAGGCGGTCGTATTGGCGAAATTTCCCGCGTATATTAGCAGGTTTGCTTTTTCGGCTTCTCCGACTCTCCGACCCTCCGCCCTCCCCATGGAAGAATTAAAGGAAATCCGCATCCGCGGCGCGCGCACGCACAACCTGAAGAACATCAGCCTCGACCTGCCGCGCAACCGGATGATCGTCATCACCGGCCTGTCTGGTTCCGGCAAATCGTCGCTGGCGTTCGACACGCTCTACGCCGAGGGCCAGCGACGCTATGTCGAGTCGCTCTCGGCCTACGCCCGCCAGTTCCTGCAGATGATGGACAAGCCGGACGTCGACCTGATCGAGGGCTTGTCCCCCGCCATCTCGATCGAACAGAAGGCGACCAGCCACAACCCGCGCTCGACGGTCGGCACGGTCACCGAGATCCACGACTATCTGCGCCTGCTCTTCGCCCGCGCCGGAACGCCGTATTGCCCTGAGCACCAGCAGCCGCTCGACGCGCAGACCGTCTCGCAGATGGTCGACCATGTCCTCGCGCTGCCCGCCGAGACCAAGCTGATGATCCTCGCGCCGGTCGTCGCCAACCGCAAGGGCGAACAGCTCGACCTCTTCGGCGAACTGCGCGCGCAGGGCTTCGCCCGCCTGCGGGTAGACGGCACGATCTACGAGATCGACGCCCTGCCCAAGCTGGCCAAGACGCAGAAGCACACCATCGACGTCGTCGTAGACCGCCTCAAGGTTCGCGACGACATCCGGCAGCGCCTCGCCGAGTCGTTCGAGACTGCGCTGCGCCATGCCGACGGCCGCGCCATCGCGCTGGAGATGGATTCCTGCAAGGAGCACCTGTTCTCCGCCAAGTTCGCCTGCCCGGTATGCTCGTATTCGCTGCAGGAACTCGAACCGCGCCTCTTCTCGTTCAACAACCCGATGGGCGCCTGTCCGAAGTGCGACGGCCTCGGCGTGATCCAGTTTTTCGACCCGAAGCGCATCGTTACCCGCCCCGACCTGTCGCTGGCCGCCGGCGCGATCCGCGGCTGGGACAAGCGCAACCAGTTCTATTTCCAGCTGCTGACCTCGCTCGCTGATCACTACGGCTTCGACGTCGACACACCGTTCGAGCAGTTGCCGGAGAACATCCGCCAGATCGTGCTGTACGGCTCCGGCCGGGAGGTCATCCGCTTCCGCTACCTCAATGAGAAAGGCACGCGCTTCGATCGCAGCCACACCTTCGAGGGCATCGTCCCGAACTTCGAGCGCCGCTACAAGGAAACCGATTCGCAGGCGGTGCGCGAGGAACTGTCCAAGCTGATCAGCAACAAGACCTGCCCGACCTGCGACGGCGCCCGCCTGCGCGAGGAAGCGCGCCACGTGCGCATCGGCGCCGGCCCGGAGGCGCTGACGCTGCACCAGATCAGCCGGATGCCGTTGAAGCAGGCGCGCGACTACTTCCTCGACCTGAAGCTCGCCGGCAACAAGGCGCAGGTCGCCGAGAAAGTGCTCAAGGAAATCACCAGCCGCCTGCAGTTCCTGATCAACGTCGGCCTCGACTACCTGTCGCTCGACCGCTCGGCGGAAACGCTCTCGGGCGGCGAGGCGCAGCGCATCCGCCTGGCTTCGCAGATCGGCTCGGGCCTGACCGGCGTCATGTACGTTCTCGACGAACCCTCGATCGGCCTGCATCAGCGCGACAACCACCGCCTGCTCGAAGCCCTGCAGAACCTGCGCAACATCGGCAACACGGTGATCGTCGTCGAGCACGACGAAGACGCCATCCGCAGCGCCGACTACGTCGTCGACATCGGCCCCGGTGCGGGCATTCACGGCGGTGCCATCGTCGCCGAAGGCACGCCCGAACAGGTGATGGCCAACGCGGACTCGATGACCGGCGACTACCTCGCCGGCCGCCGCCGCATCGAAGCACCGGGCAAGCCGCGGCAGGCCGACCCCGGGCGGCTCCTGAAGATCATCGGCGCGCGCGGCAACAACCTGAAAAACGTCACCCTTGAGTTGCCGCTTGGCCTGCTCACCTGCATCACCGGCGTCTCCGGCTCGGGCAAGTCGACGCTGATCAACGACACGCTTTACGCTGCTGCCGCGAAACACCTGTATGGATCCACCGCCGAACCCGCCGAGCACGACGAAATCGTCGGCCTCGAGCAGTTCGACAAGGTGATCAACGTTGACCAGTCGCCGATCGGCCGCACGCCACGATCCAACCCGGCCACCTACACCGGCCTGCTGACGCCGATCCGCGAACTGTTCGCCGGCGTTCCGGCCGCGCGCGAACGCGGCTACGGCCCCGGCCGCTTCTCGTTCAACGTCAAGGGCGGACGCTGTGAAGCCTGCCAGGGCGACGGGGTAATAAAGGTCGAGATGCACTTCCTGCCCGACATCTACGTCGCCTGCGACGTCTGCCACGGCCAGCGCTACAACCGCGAAACGCTGGAGATCCAGTACAAGGGCAAGAACATCCGCGACATCCTGCAGATGACCGTCGAGCAGGCGCGCGAATTCTTCGACGCCGTGCCGGTCGTCGCCAGGAAACTGCAGACGCTGGTCGACGTCGGCCTCTCCTACATTACCCTCGGCCAATCGGCGACGACGCTTTCGGGCGGCGAGGCACAGCGGGTGAAGCTGGCGCTGGAGCTATCGAAGCGCGACACCGGCCGGACGCTGTACATTCTGGACGAGCCGACCACCGGGCTGCACTTCCAGGACATCGAGATGCTGCTCAAGGTGCTGCACCGTCTGGCCGATCACGGCAACACCGTCGTCGTCATCGAGCACAACCTAGATGTCATCAAAACAGCCGACTGGATCGTCGACCTCGGCCCCGAAGGCGGTGATGGCGGCGGCGAGATCCTGGTCACCGGCACGCCAAAAGTCATAGCCAAAAGCGCAACCAGCCACACCGGACGCTTCCTGCAACCCTTGCTGCGCAAGGGGAATTGACCGAAACGAAGCAACCACGAGGAAAAAACAACATTTTTTGCCGATTCGTGGCGATTTCAAGGCTTCCCCCTCTTCCATTCAAGCCAGCGAAGTGCAAGAATCGCTGCGGAGTTTCCACCACGACTCTCGACAATCAACAACAGGAGATACCATGAACAAGTCTGAATTGATCGACGCAATCGCTGAGAAAACCGAGTTGTCCAAAGTTGCATCCGGCAAGGCGCTTGACGCCGTCCTCGAAACCATCGTTCAGGCTGTCGCCAAAGGTGACGCAATCAGCCTCGTCGGTTTCGGCTCCTTCAAGGCCGCAGCGCGCGCCGCCCGCGAAGGCAAGAACCCGAAGACGGGCGAAAAGATCAAGATCCCGGCAACCACCGTTCCCAAGTTCTCCGCAGGCGCCTCTTTCAAGGCTGCCGTCGCTGCCCCCAAAGGCAAGAAGAAGAAGTAATCCGTATCTCCTGTCAGCGAAAAGGGCTTGCCGATCGGCAGGCCCTTTTTGTTTGTGGCCGTCGGCCACCGTTCGCATGCAGTCGGATAAAGCTCCGTATTTCCCGCAATTCGTTGCACAAATTACGGATGCACAAGAAAGGCCGGCTTTGGGAACATGCCGTCGTTCGAGTCGGCGGCACATCATTTTCGGGCGACAGCCGACACCACATGACCAACAAAAGAAGAAGGAAATATGGATGGGCGTACAACATGAGGGAGCAACAGAACCGGGGAATCCATTGCTGGCGATTCGCGGACTCCACACCACCGAGGCCTTGGCGCGTTTCGCCGGCGATGCAAACCGTTACCAGCACTGGCTGGCCGAATTCACCACGCACGGCCCGGCGGCAACGACACAAATCCGCGACGCGATTGCGCACGGAACGAAAGAGACGGCCATCGGCCTCGTTCATTCGCTGAAGGGACGCGTCGGCATGCTCGGCATGTCGGAACTTCATTCGATCGCCCTGTCGCTTGAAATGAGCTTGCGCAACCACGAGCCGATCGGTCTCTGGCTGGAAGAGCTCGAACGCACGACCGCCGAAATGTGCCAGGAAATCACCAGCGCGCTGGCGCTCACTGCCAGCTGACAATCGACCACGCCGAATCACCATCGAACAGGGAGCAAAAACCATCATGAGCGAGTCTTTCAAGGTATTCGTCGTCGACGATGACCCGCTTGTTCTCGAGATCATCACCACCATCCTCGAACCGGATTGCCATATCCGCACCTTCGACTGCGCCGAAGCGTGCTGGGAAGCGATGGATTCGACCCGGCCCGACCTGTTCTTTCTCGACGTCAGCCTGCCGGGCATGGATGGCTTCACCCTCTGCCGGAAAATCAAGACAACGCCGGAACATCGCCAGACACCGGTGATCTTCGTCTCCGCGCACGACACGATCGAGGAACGCGTCCGCGGCTACGACGCCGGCGGGGAGGATTTCATCGTCAAGCCGTTCGAGCCTGAGGAACTGCTGCGCAAGCTGAAGGTGGCGCAGAACATGGTCTTCAGCCAGCGTTCGCTTGCCGAACAGGTGCGCGAGGCGGAACAACTCTCTTCGCTGGTCATGGCCAGCATGGACGAAACCGGCATTCTGCTGCAGTTCATGAGCAAGCTGATCGCCATGGACAGCCAGCGCGAAATCGCCAACGAACTGCTCGAATTGATGCGCCGCTACCGGCTCGATGGCGTCGTGCAGACGCGCGCCGGCGACGAGGTGCTGACCGTCAGCGCCGCCGGCATCGATCTGCCGCTGGAAGTCGCGATCATCGAACACGTGCGCAAGCAGGGGAGGATCTTCGAATTCAGCCGGCGGAGCGTGCACAACTTCGAGCGCGTCACACTGATGATCAACAACCTGCCACTAGAAGACCCGGACTACTGTGGCCGACTCCGCGACCACCTCTCTGTCGCCGCGCAGGGCGTCGATTCGCGTCTCAAAGCCATTCAGGACGAACAAGGCGTCCAGTCCGCACTAACCAGCGTTGGCAGCACCCTTCGTGAGCTCCGCGATGCGCATCAGCGAAACGCCGCCGACAGTACCCAACTGATCAACGCACTGCAGGACACTCTGCTGAACTCGTTCTATAAACTGGGGCTGACCGACAACCAGGAGCGCTTCCTGCAGAACATGGTCAGCGACTTCATGGCGCGCATGGCCGAACTGCTCAACCGCGGCTTGCACACGCAGGACACCCTGCAGCGCCTGAACGACCGCCTCGAACAGTTGCGCAGTTGCTGACCTCCCCGAGGATACGCTTTGGAGCATGCCGGCCTTCCTCCACGAGAACTTGAACGACTGGCGCGAAACATTCAGCCGGGCGCCTGGGCCGTCGATACCCGGCAACCGCTGGCGACCTTGCTGGGCTCCTGCGTCGCCGTCTGCCTCTTCGATCCGCTGTTGAAGATCGGCGGCATGAATCACTTCATGCTGCCGGACATGGGGCGGAGCCGGAACGGCGACGTCGACTCGCTGCTCTCCGGCGACTTCGCCATGGAGGCGCTGCTCAATGCCCTGCTCGGCAAGGGCGCCAGGAAGGTCAGGCTGCAGGCCAAGGCCTTCGGCGGCGGCACGATCATCGACGCCGGCGAAGGCTCGCTGAGCATCGGCCTGCGCAACGCCGGTTTCGCCAAGGAGTGGCTGCAGCGCGAGAGCATCCCGCTGGTTTCCTCCGATTTTCTCGGCCCGTGGTCGCGCAAGATCATCTTCCTGCCGACCAACGGCGAAGCCTTCTGCAAGCGCATGGTCACCAACATGGCCACCGCCGAGGTCATCGCCCGCGAGGAGCGCGCCTACGCCGAAACGCTGCGTCGCACGCCGCAGGCGTCCGACAAGAAGATCGAGCTGTTCTGATGAGCGACGCCCGCATCACCGACCAGGAATTCGCCCTCTTCCAGCGGCTGATCTACAAGCTCGCCGGCATCAGCCTGAACGACACGAAGAAGGATCTGCTCATCGGCCGGCTCGGCAAACGGCTGCGCCATTATCAGCTGCCGAGCTTCGCCAGCTACTACCGGATGCTCGCCACCGGCGACCACCCCGACGAGGTTCAGGTCATGGTCGATCTGCTGACGACCAACGAGACCTACTTCTTCCGCGAGCCGACGCATTTCGACTTCCTGCGCAACGAGATCGTCCCCCGCCGCAACAACGCCCCCCCCTTGCGCGTGTGGAGCGCCGCCAGTTCGAGCGGCGAAGAGGCCTACTCGATCGCCATGCTGCTGGCCGACACGCTCGGCGACGCGCCCTGGGAGATCGTCGGCTCGGACATCTGCACCCGCGTGCTGGCGCGCGCCGTCACCGGGCATTACGGACTGGCGCGCACCGAGGGCATCCCACCCGATTACATGCGCAAGTATTGCCTGAAGGGCGTGCGTTCGCAGGCCGGCACCTTCCTGATCGCGCCGGAACTGCGCCAGCGCACCCGCTTTTTCCAGCTCAACCTGATGCAGCCGGTCGACACGGCCATCGGCGAATTCGACGTCGTCTTCCTGCGCAACGTGATGATCTACTTCGATCCGCCGACCAAGGCGCGGGTCGTGCACAACCTGCTCCCGCGCCTCAGGCCCGGCGGCCATCTGATCATCGGCCATTCGGAAACCCTCAACGGCATCTCCGACCGGCTGATCACCGTGCGCCCGACGATCTACCGCAAGCCATGACGCACCCGCGCCCGCCAGCCGGCAATGTCACGGTCGTCACGCTCCAGGCGGGCGAGTTCCACTTCGGCGGCGGTCCGACGCGCATCTCCACGCTGCTCGGTTCCTGCGTATCGATCACCTTGTGGCATCCGCGCAAGCGCATCGGCGGCATGTGCCACTACATGCTCACCGGGCGCGAGCGTCCAGCCGACGCGCCGCTCGACGGGCGCTACGCCAGCGAAGCCTTCGAGTTCTTCCTGCGCCACGTCGAGCGCGAACACACCCGCCCATCGGAATACCAGGCCAAGCTGTTCGGCGGCGCCAACATGTTCAACCAGGCGGCCGGCGGAAAAATGGACGTCGGCGCACGCAACATCGACTTCGGGATGAGGCTGCTCGCCTCGCGGCACATCGCCGTCGTCGCCCGCCACATCGGCGGCAACGGACGGCGCAAGCTGCATTTCGATCTCTGGAATGGCGACGTCTGGCTCGCCTTCCCCGACGGCGAAGGCGCCATCACCGGAGTTCCTGCGCCATGACTCTTTCGTCGCACCTTCACACTGCGCCCAGGGCGACACGGCAAAACGGGCGAATCGTCGCCATCGGCACCTCCACCGGCGGCACAGTGGCACTGGAAACCATCCTCACCCGCCTGCCGGAAGAAACACCCGGCATCGTCATCGTCCAGCACATGCCCGCCGTGTTCACCGCCATGTTCGCCGAGCGTCTCGACGGCCTGTGCCGGATCGAGGTGCGCGAGGCGCGGCACGGCGACCACGTCCGGCCGGGTCTTGCGCTGGTCGCTCCCGGCGGCCACCACATGTCACTGACGCGCACCGGCAGCGGCTATGCGGTCGAGGTTCGCGATGGCGAGCCGGTGAACCGCCACAAGCCGTCCGTCGATGTCCTGTTTCGCTCCGTGGCCCGCGCCGCCGGCGCCGATGCGCTGGGCATCATCATGACCGGCATGGGGGCCGACGGTGCACGGGCGATGAAGGAAATGCACGACGCCGGCGCGACCACTATTGCCCAGGACGAAGCCAGCTGCGTCGTCTTCGGCATGCCGATGGAAGCCATCCGCATCGGCGGCGTCGACCACGTTCTGCCGCTCAACCGGATTTCCGAGGCGATCATCAACTATGACAAGGGGCGACTGTGATGAATGTGCAGACCGTTCTTGACGACATTGCCGCCCAGGCCGCCGCGGGCGAGCTCGTTTTTTCCACCCACGCCGCCGTCGCGCTGCGCGTGCAGAAACTGCTCGACGACCCTGACTGTGCGATCGAAGCGCTGGGCACGCTGATTTCCGCCGACCCGCTGCTGGCGGCACGCACGTTGGCCCTTGCCAACTCGGCGGCCTACAACCCCGGCGGACGGGCGATCACCGAACTCAAGACCGCCATCGCCCGACTCGGATTTTCGACGCTGCGCAGCCTGACGGCGTCGATCATCGTGCGTCAGCTCGCCGGAGACTCACTCTCGGCGGAGCAGGCCGCGTTCTCTGCGCGTCTCTGGGAACACACCGCGCACGTGGCGGCGCTCTCCCGCGTCATCGCCCGGCAGATTACCCGGCAAAACCCGGAGGCCGCCTTTCTCGCCGGTATCCTCCACGAGATCGGCGGCTTTTACCTTATCGGGCAGGCCGCGCGCCATCCCGGCTTGTTCAACAACGATCTCGAACCCTGGCACGAGGACGGAGAAGCCCGCGTCGGCGGCGCGATCCTCCGCGCCCTCGACGTTCCCGAAAGCCTCGCCGATGCGCTCACAACCGTCTGGACCGGCTTCCTTGCCCTGCCGCCTCGATCGCTCGGCGACACCGTCCTGCTCGCCGACGAGGTCGCGCCGGTCGAGTCGCCGCTTGACGCGCTCACCGGCATGAGCCGCCGCGGGATGACTACAGAGATCGAACTGCTCGTCGACGAACAGACGCTCTCCACCATCCTGGCCGAGTCTGCCGCCGAGGTCGGCTCGCTCGCCAACGCCCTGAAACACTGACACTTCAACGCTTTGCGGGAACTACGTAGTTCCCGCAAATTCCTGCGGATTCCACGGATGCAAAGCGCAGCGCGTTTCTGGAATCATCGACGCACGCTTTCACCTCCAACCATTTACCTGATCAAAAAAAGAGACGCCATGAGCACAATCATGCTGGTAGACGATTCCACAACCATCCTGCTGAGCATCTCGAGCATCCTCAGCAAGGCCGGATACATCGTGGAAAAGGCGCCCAACGCCGAGGAAGCCCTGAAGAAATTCAACAACGGAACCAAGATCGACCTGTTGATCACCGACCTCAACATGCCCGGCATGAACGGCATCGAGCTGATCAAGGAAGTCAGGAAGCTGCCGGCCTGCAAGTTCATGCCGATCCTGTTCCTGACCACCGAATCGCAGCAGGCGCGCAAGGCCGAAGCAAAGGCTGCCGGCGCCTCCGGCTGGATCGTCAAGCCGGCGACGGCGGACGAACTGCTCAACACCATCAAGCTGGTCCTGCGCTAAAAAAGACCATGCTGCCAATTCCACCCTCAGCCCCGGACGCCGCCCGGCAGGTCGCAACAGAACTCCAGGAGGCAGGCCATCTCGTTGAGATCCTCTGCCGGCAACTGCAGAACAGCGTTGAAACGGGCGAAAAAGCGGTCGTCGCGCTGACCAACGACCTGATTGCCGTCGATCACTCGCTCGCCGACATCGTGCCCGAGATGCCAGGCCACCCGGCAGACGTTTTCCAGCGGGTGACCGACAAGCTGGGCGACGCGCTCGCCCAACTGCAGTTCCAGGATGTGCTGCGCCAGCAGATCGGCAGCGTCATGACGGCGCTGCAGATGCTCGGACAGCACAGCGGCCACCTGGCCGAACTGCTCCGGACCGGAACACCTCCGGAAAGCCTGCAGAGTGGCGATGAACGCTTGCAGCATCTGCACGGCAGCTACGTTACCGAACGGCAACGGGCGATCCACGCGTCCGCCGCCGCGAGCGATGCAGGCACCCTGAACTCGCCGCGCGTCGAACTTTTTTGAGGCTCCGTCATGCCAGCCAGCCAGACCCTGCCCCTCGCCGACGACCTGACGATCTACCACGCGCTCGAACTGAAGCAGGCGTTGCTCGACGCGCTCGCCGCCAGCGAAGAGCTCGAACTCGACCTGTCGCAGGTCAACGAGATCGACACCGCCGGCTTGCAGTTGCTTCTCCTGCTGAAAAAGGAAGCGCAACGCGCCGGCAAGCGCGCCGTCATCGTCGCCCACAGCCAGGCGGTGCGTTCGCTGATCGACTTCTGCAACCTCGCCGGCGAACTCGGGGACCCGCTGGTCATCCCCGCCGCCGAAGCCTGCTGAGGAACCCCCGATGGACGAACTGACCAGCGTATACATCCAGGAATGCCGCGAACAGCTCGCGGAAATGGAAGCCGGGCTGCTCCGGCTCGAACAGATACCCGACGACGCCGACAACCTCAACGCCATCTTCCGCGCCGCGCATACGATCAAGGGCGGCGCGGGCGTCATCGAGTGCGCCTACATCGAGCAGTTCACCCACCGCGTGGAGAACCTCCTCGACGCCCTGCGCAATGGGGAAACCGCCGTCAGCGGCGAACTGGCCAACGTCTTGCTGGCCTGCTGCGACCACATGAGCAGCCTGGTGGAGGTCCTCGCCGCGCAACAGGCCGAACCGGACGCCGCCCTCTGCGAGCGCGGGGAAGCCCTGACCGAACAACTGAAACAGATCCTCGGAAACAGCAACGCACCTACCAGCGCCAGCCTGACCATCCCCGACGATGACGCAACCGTGGAAAGCACGGGCGGCGGCGTGGTCAGCAACGACGCCTGGCACGTCTCGGTGCGTTTCGGGCCCAACGTCATGCGCGGCGGCACTGACCCGCTCTCGTTCATCCGCTTCCTCGGCAGTCTCGGCGAAATCATCGGTATCGAAACGATCGCCGATGCGCTCCCCGAAGCGGCCGAGATGGACCCGGAATCGTGCTACCTGGGCTTCGAGATTCGCCTGCAGACCAAGGCCGGCAAGGCCGACATCGAACGCGTCTTCGATTTCGTCAGCGACGAATGCGACCTGCGTATTCTCCCGCCGCAGAGCAAGCTCGATGATTACCTCCGGCTGATCGCCGAGTTGCCCGAAGACACCCTGCGCCTTGGCGAGATGCTGGTACGCTGCGGCGCACTGACCCAGGCCGAGGTCGACCGCGGCCTGCTAGCGCAACAGAGCGCATCGCAGGCCGCCCCGGAAGAAGCGCCGCCGCTCGGCGAAATTCTCGTCGACAGCAAGGTGGTGCACAAGGAAATCGTCGACGCCGCGGTCACCCGCCAGAGCCAGGTCACCGAGAAGAAGGCGCGCGAAGCGCAACTGGTGCGGGTGCACGCCGACAAGCTGGACAGCCTGATCGACCTGATCGGCGAACTGGTCATCGCCGGCGCCTCGGCCAACCTGCTGGCCGCCCGCAGCCGCAACGGCAACCTGATCGAAGCGACGTCGGTGCTCTCGCGCCTCGTCGAAAACATTCGCGATTCCGCGCTGCAGCTGCGCATGGTGCAGATCGGCGACACCTTCAACCGCTTCCACCGGGTAGTGCGCGACGTCGCCAAGGATCTCGACAAGGAAATCGAGCTGTCGATCAGCGGCGCTGACACCGAACTCGACAAGAGCGTTGTCGAGAAGATCGGCGATCCGCTGATGCACCTGGTGCGCAACTCGCTCGACCACGGCATCGAACCGGTCGAAACGCGCCTGGCCTGCGGCAAGCCGGCCTGCGGCCGCGTCTCGCTGAACGCCTTCCATGATTCGGGCAGCATCGTCATCGAGGTTTCCGACGACGGCGGCGGGCTCAACCGCGAGAAAATCCGTACCAAGGCCATCGAGCGCGAACTGATCCAGCCAACCGACGCACTGTCGGACAGCGAGATCATCAACCTCATCTTCGAACCCGGCTTCTCGACCGCCGACCAGGTCTCGAAACTCTCCGGCCGCGGTGTCGGCATGGACGTCGTACGCCGCAACATCCAGGCGCTGCGCGGCACGGTCGAGGTCGCGTCGACGGAAGGCGTCGGATCGATCTTCACCATCCGCCTGCCGCTGACCCTGGCGATCATCGACGGTTTCCTGGTCGGCATCGGCAAGGCATCCTACGTCATTCCGCTCGATTCGGTCGTCGAGTGCATCGAACACCGGAATCTCGGCGGCGAGCGCAACTTCCTCAACCTGCGCGGCGAGGCACTGCCCTTCATCCGCCTGCGCGAATTGTTCGAAATCGACGGGAAGGCACCGGCGAGGGAAAGCATCGTCGTCGTCCAGTTCGCCGGACAACGCGCCGGCATCGTCGTCGATCAGCTGATGGGCGAGTTCCAGACCGTGATCAAGCCGCTCGGCCGCCTGTTCGCCAACCTGCGCGGGATCAGCGGCTCGACCATCCTGGGCAGTGGCGACGTGGCACTGATCCTCGACGTCGCGGCGCTCGTCCGGATCGTCCGGCAGGCCGAGGAAAGCCGTCTGCTCCCGCCATCCTCCATCAACACCCCCACCAACATTCAAATTGCAAGTCCAACGGAAAGGTAGATCATGTTCAAGAATCTGAAAATCGGTGTTCGCCTCGGCGTCGGCTTCGGGCTCGTCCTGATGCTGCTGATCGTGGTCTCCTCCCTCGCCTACCAGCGCCTCGGGGTACTCAACGGCGAGATCGACGACATGGTGCGCGACAAATTCCCGAAAACCGTCCAGGCCAACGACATCATCAACGAGGTCAACGTCGTCGCCAGGGTTACCCGCAACGCCATCCTGGCCGGCTCGCAGGAAGGGGCTCGCACGGAACTGGGGCGGATCCCGGCGAGCAGCAAGATCATTTCCGACCGCATGGACAAGCTCGAAAAAACGGTCACTTCCGACGAAGGCCGGCGCATCCTGCAGGGGGTCGGTGAAACGCGCAAGGCATACGTTTCTGAACTCGGCAAGCTCATCGAACTGGCAAACGCCGGCAGACGCGATGAGGCGACCACCTTGCTGATGGGGAACATGACCAGGGCACAGGACGATTATCTCAAGTCTGTCTCGCAACTGATCGACCATCAAACCGACTCCATGACCAAGTCGGGCGAAACGGCGGACAAGATGGCCGCCAGCGCCCAGACGCTGATTCTCTCCATCGCGATCGCCGCAATCGTCATTGCCCTGGCCTTTGCCTGGTGGATCACCCGTTCGATCACCCGCCCGATCCGGACCGCCGTCGAAGCCGCCGAGCGCCTGGCGGAGGGCGATCTGACGGTGTGCCTCGATGCCGACAGCAAGGACGAGGTCGGGCAACTGATGACCGCCATGCAGAACATGATCGGCCGCCTCACCCAGATCATCGGCGAAGTGCGTACCGCCGCGGACAACCTGACCAACGCCGCCGGCCAGGTTTCGGCAACGGCCCAGTCGCTGTCGCAATCGTCGAGTGAACAAGCGGCCTCCGTCGAGGAAACCACCTCGTCGATGGAGCAGATGACCGCCTCGATCGCCCAGAACACCGAAAACGCCCGTGTCACCGACGGCATGGCGTCAAAGGCGGCAGAGGAAGCGGCAGAAGGCGGCAATGCAGTCAGCCGTACGGTGGATGACATGAAGAGCATCGCCGGCAAGATCGGCATCATCGACGACATCGCCTACCAGACCAACCTGCTGGCATTGAACGCGGCAATAGAAGCCGCACGGGCAGGCGAACACGGCAAGGGCTTTGCGGTCGTCGCCGCCGAGGTACGTAAGCTGGCCGAGCGCTCGCAGGTCGCTGCCCAGGAAATCGGTGGCCTCGCCGACTCCTCGGTCAAGCAGGCCGAACGCGCTGGCGAACTGCTGACGGAGATTGTCCCGTCGATCCGCAAGACGTCCGACCTGGTGCAGGAAATCGCCGCCGCGTCGTCCGAACAATCGTCCGGCGTTGCGCAGATCAACGGGGCGATGGGCCAGCTCAATCAGGCGACCCAGCAGAACGCATCCGCCTCCGAGGAGCTTGCGGCCACAGCCGAGGAACTGGGTGCGCAGGCGGAACAATTGCAGCAGACCATGACCTTCTTCCGTCTCGACGAGGGTACCAGCCGCCGGCCGGCGAGCCGCCCGGCCGGTTCCGGCGCCGCTGCGCGGAGCGCTTCGCCACGCCTGGCGATGGCCACGCCGGCGGGCTCGCTGCAAGTCAGCGAAGGCGACTTCGAGCGTTTCTGAGAGGCCGACCATGGGACAACTCACCCCCGCACGGGGCAACCCGCTTTCCGCGGCCACGGCACAAACCGCCGTCGCCGGGACGAGCGATGCGCCAGCCCAGTACCTGACCTTCTCGCTCGCCGGGGAGATGTTCGCCGTCGGCATCCTGAACGTGAAGGAGATCATCGAGTTCGGCCATCTGACCGAAATCCCGATGATGCCGGCGTTCATTCGCGGCGTGATCAACCTGCGCGGCGCCGTCGTCCCGGTCATCGACCTGGCCGCCCGCTTCGGCGGCAAGCCGACCAAAGTAGGCCGGCGGACCTGCATCGTCATCCTCGAGGTCATCGATCAGGAGGTGCATAGCGACATCGGCATCATGGTCGACGCCGTGTCGGAAGTCCTCGAGATTCCGTCCGGCGAGATCGAGCCGCCGCCCTCATTCGGAGCGAAGATCCGCGCCGACTTCATTTCCGGGATGGGCAAGGTCGCCGGAAAGTTCGTCATCATCCTGAACATCGGCAAGGTGCTGTCCATCGACGAAATCGCCATGCTCTCCGGCATGGCGCAAGCCACCGGCGAGACCCTGCCGGCGACGGAGGCCGCCGCCTGACCGGCCGCGGGACACGCGTGAGCGAGGCGCAGATGCAAAACGATCAAGGCGCTCCACCGGCAGAACGCTCGCACAGCAATGCGCGGACGATGCCGCTCACGGATACGCGCCCGACCGTGTCGTCGCTCATTCTCGGCGAGAACGTCATTGTTCCCGATCCTCACGCGAACCCGCCGCGCCGCCGATCGACCGACAACGAGATCATCCTCATCGTCGACGACTCGCCGGAAAACCTCAGCGCACTGGGTTCCCTGCTGCAGGAAGCCGGCTACCGCGTCAAGGTGGCGAACTCAGGCGGTACCGGGCTGCGTCTGGCGGCGCAGGCACCCAAGCCGGCCCTGATCCTGCTGGACATCATGATGCAGGACATGAACGGCCACGAAGTCCTCTACTACCTGCGCAACAACCCGGAAACACGCGACATTCCGGTGATTTTCCTCACCGCCAAGGACACCGACGAGGACGAGGAACGGGCCTTCGCCGCCGGCATCGCCGACTACATCGTCAAGCCGTTTCGCCCCTCGATCGTTCTTGCCCGCGTGCGCAGCCAGTTGCTGGTTCGCCATGCACGTTCCTGGCTGCAGGACCAGAACCAGGCGCTGGAAGCCGAAGTCAACCGCCGGATGCGGGAAAACGAGCTGATCCAGGCCGTCAGCATTCGCGCCCTCGCCCACCTGGCGGAGACGCGGGACAACGAGACCGGCAACCACATCCAGCGCACGCAGAACTACGTGCAGCTGCTGGCGATGCGGCTTGCCGACCGGCCGCGCTTTTCCCGTTCGCTGACCCCGAAATACATCGAAACGCTGGCCCGCTCGGCACCACTCCACGACATCGGCAAGGTCGGTATTCCCGATGCCATCCTGCTCAAGCCAGGTCGGCTGACAACCGAGGAATGGGCCATCATGCGCACCCACACGGTGCTGGGTTGCGACGCCATCGCGCTGGCCGAGAAAGACATCAACGCCTCTGCGGATTTTCTCGCCCAAGCCAAGGAAATCGTGCGCTGGCACCACGAACGCTGGGATGGTCGCGGTTATCCCGATGGGCTCGCCGGCGAGTCCATTCCCGTATCGGCAAAGCTGATGGCCGTAGCCGACGTCTTCGACGCGCTGATCTCAAGGCGCGTCTACAAGGAAGCCATGCCCTTCGCCGAGGTCCGCCGGATCATCGCCGACGAGCGCGACCGGCAGTTCGACCCCGAGATCACCGACGTTTTCCTGGCGCACTGTCACGAATTCGAGGCGATCGCCCTGCATTACGGGCTTGACGGATAATCCGCCTCCATCAGCATCCCGCCCGGATACGACAGACAGGTCATGGCCCATCCCGCACTCCGATCCTTGCGTCGACGGCTCTCGTCCCTGCCGCCGGCCACCGGCGCCGCACTCTACATGCTGCTGGCCGCGCTGTGCATTCTGGGGACACCCCAGTTGATCGCCGGCGGACATCCGGCCTTCGAGTCACCGATCCTCGTCATGCTGCAGGTGTGCTTCATCCTGATCAGCGGCTACATCCTGCACCGGGTACTCGCGCAACACGCGAGTTTCACGGAGCGATTCGCGGAAGAAACCCAAGCCGACGAACTGCTTTCGAAGCTTTTCAACCAGACGTTCATCGGCATGGCGGTCTTGAGCGTGGAAAACCGGCGTTTCCTGAGAGTGAACGAGCAATGCTGTCGTCTGACCGGATTTTCTCGCGACGAACTCTCGCGGAAAGTCGCGCGAGAATTACTTCATCCCGACGATCTCGACGCCGTCGTCGGCAATGTGCTGAAGGTCCGTACCGGAGCCGCGGACTCCGTCGTCTTCGAAACGCGGATCATTCGCCAGGACGGTTCGGTCATCTTCATCAATACCGAGATCAAAGCGGCGCGAAAGGCCGACGGATCACTCGACTACCTGTTCGCCACGGCTCAGGACATCACGCCCCGAAAAATGCACGAAATGGCGCTGAACATCGCCAACGCGCAATTGAAAAGCAGTCAGACGGAGCTCCGCCTGCAGAACGAGGATTTGCTGAATACCAAGGCGGCGCTCGAAGAATCACGCCGGGGGTATGTCGACCTCTACGAGCATGCCCCGGTCGCCTACTTCGCCATCTCCCCGGAGGGAATCATCCAGCGCGTCAACGTCATGGGGTCCTCAATGCTCGCTGTGGGCACCGAAGCGTTGATCGGAAAACACTTTTCAACCTTCGTTGACGACAGTTCCTCCGTGCAGTGGGAGCGGTTTCTGGATGACGCAAAACACAACAACAAGCGACACAAGGCGGAATTGTCCCTGCGCCGCAGCGACGGGGCAATCATTTTCGCAAATGCAAAAAGCACCCTGCAGTCATCTTCCGACACGTCTACCGCCATCCGCCTGGCCCTGGCAGACATCACCTTGCAGAAAACGATGGAACAAAGCCTGCGGATCCTGTCCGAGGCCGTCGAACAAAGCCCCGAATCGATCGTGATCACCGACACCTCTGGCGCCATCGAATACGTAAACGCGGCATTCGTGAGGCAAACGGGATACACGCGGGAGGAAACGCTCGGACAGAATCCGCGCATCCTTCATTCAGGAGAGACGCCGCGGGAAAATTTCGTGGCGATGTGGGGCGCACTGACACGGGGCGAGTCCTGGAAAGGCGAATTCCACAACCGGCGAAAGGACGGCTCTCTGTTCGTTGAATTTGCGGTCGTCGCGGCGATCCGCCAGGCCGACGGCCAGACCAGCCATTATGTAGCGGTCAAGGAGGATATCACCGAGAAAAAGCGCCTCGGCGCCGAGCTGGACAAATACCGTTTTCACCTTGAAGAGGTCGTCGAGCAACGCACCACACAACTGGCGGAAGCACGAGTTCACGCCGAAGCGGCGAACATCGCCAAGAGCGCCTTCCTGGCCAACATGAGCCACGAAATCCGCACGCCGATGAACGCCATCGTCGGTCTCACCCATCTGTTGAGGAACAGCGATCCTACGCCCCGTCAGATGGAGCGTCTGGACAAGATCGATGCGGCGGCCAATCACCTGCTCGCGCTGATTAACAACATTCTCGACCTGTCCAAGATCGAATCCGGCCGGATGGAGCTTGAAGAAACCGACTTCCTGCTGAACAGCATCACCGACAGCGTACGCTCGATGCTCGCCAACGCGCTGCGCGAGAAGCGCCTCCCCGTTTCTGTCGACCTCGGCGATGTTCCCCTCTGGTTGCGCGGCGACCCGACGCGGCTGCGGCAGGCGCTGCTCAACTACAGCGCCAACGCCGTCAAGTTCACCGAGCACGGCCAAGTCACGATCCGCACGGAGCTTCTGTCGGAGGATGCGCAGGGGCTCGTCGTACGCTTCCTGGTGGAGGACACCGGCATCGGCATCGCTCCCGAGAAGATCGAAGGCATCTTCAGCGCCTTCGAGCAGGCCGACACGTCGATCACCCGCCGCTACGGCGGCACGGGGCTTGGCCTCGCGATCACGCAGCGTCTGACGCGGCTGATGGGCGGCGATGTCGGCGTCGAAAGCCAGCCGGGGCAAGGCAGCACGTTCTGGTTCACCGCTCGCCTGCAGCGTGGCCGCGGCATCATGCCCAACGTCAGCGCAACCCGTCCGGATGACCACGAGCACGAGTTGCGCCAGAAACATGCCGGCGCGCGCGTCCTGCTGGCCGACGACGTCGAGGTCAATCTCGAGGTCGCCCGACTCCTGCTGCACGGGGCCGGCCTGCAGGTGGATTCGGCGCACAACGGCCGCGAGGCCGTCGACATGATCCGCACCACGCCATACGACCTGCTACTCATGGACGTGCAGATGCCGGTCATGAACGGACTGGAGGCCACGCGCCTCATCCGCAAACTGCCCGGCCGCGCGGCGACACCGATCCTGGCCATGACCGCCAATGCCTACGAGGAAGACCGGCGTGCCTGCCTCGATGCCGGGATGAACGACTTCGTCGCCAAACCGGTCGATCCCGAGAAACTGTACGCCGTGCTGCTCCGCTGGCTGCCACGCACTGAGGGGGCTGAACTGATGAAACAGGAAACTGCAAACACCGCCGCGCCGGCCGCCGTTGCATCGAAGGAATCGGGCCTGAGGCAACACCTCGCCGGTGTAGCGTGGATCGACATCGATGCCGGACTAGCTCGGGTACGCAACAACGAAGAAAAATTCCGGCAACTCGTCCGGCTCTTCCTGCAGGAACATCGCGGCGACCTGGAGAAAATTTCTGCGGCCTTGGCGGAAAGCGACCTGCAGACGATCGAACAAGTAGCCCACTCGCTGAAAGGCGCGGCGGGCCTGATCGGCGCCATGAAGGTTGCAGCCATGGCCATGGCGCTGCTCGAAACGGTGCGCAAGGGAGAGGATCATCAGGGAGCGCTGTTCGGCTGCCTGACGGCGCTTGAAACCCCTTTCCGCGAACTCGTCGACGGGCTGGAGAACACCGGTGCCGGCGACACCGCGCCCCCCGCCGTGGCCATGGACGACGACTCCGCCAAGCCGGCGCCGCCCGCCTCTCCCGGCGGCGATCGAAGCCAGCACGTATTGCTGCAACTCGAGCGGCTGTTGCGCGATGGCGACATCAACGCCACCGGGTTGGCCCGCAAGGAAAGCGCCAATCTACGGGCCGTACTGGGAAAATCCGCCGAGACCTTGCTCGCGGCGATCGATGTCTTCGACTACGAACGCGCCCTGCTCGAACTGCAAAGCACCAAGGCACGTACGCCCGGAGCCGATTGACACGTCCGCTCCGGCCGGGCCGGAATCACTCGGATGAGCGTTGCGGCACCAGCGGCATCACGTCGATGACGGTACGCACCAGTTCGGCGACCGATCCGGCCTGCAGTTTCTGCATGATCAGTTGCCGGTAGGTCTCTGTCGTCCTGACCCCGATGCCGAGTTCATCGGCGATGACCTTGGTGATCTTGCCCTCGAAGATGCCCTGCAGGACTTCCTTCTCGCGCGTCGTCAATTGCGCGACACGCTCGCCGATCTCGCGATTCCGCTTCAACAACTCGGCGCGCTGCTTGTCGATGCGCAAGCCGTCCTGGATGCGCTCGACCAATTCTTGCGACGAGAACGGCTTCTGGAAAAAATCGAGCGCGCCGCCACGCATCGCGCGAACCACGGTCTGGACTTCGGCATAGGCCGAGATGAAGATGATCGGCAGGTTGATCTCACGACGGTGCAAGGTTTCCTGCAACTCCAGGCCACTCATCCCCGGCATGCGCAGGTCGCTGACAATGCACCCCTGCAGGCTCTCCAGTCCTTCCTGTTCCAGGAATTTAACGGCGCTCCCATACACGACATAGGGCAGGTTAACCGACTCGACCAGATCGACCAGCAGGAACGTCACCATCGGATCGTCGTCGATCAGGTGCACCTTGGAGGTCGTTCGCTCGGATTGTCTGGAATTCATCGGCGAGGTGCGCAAAGGAGTGCGAAAGAGTTGCAGAAGAAAATCATTCAAGCCCAACGAAGCACGATGATACTGGCTTGAGCTTATGGCTGCAACAACATGAATAGAAAAAGAAATTGTCTATAAGACAGGTACTAAAAAAGCCCGCACGCAGCGGGCTTTTTCAGGTTGCCCAGGATTAGGATCAGAGCGCGGCGTCGCCGGTTTCCCCCGTCCGGATACGCACCACCTGCTCGACCGGCATGACGAAGATCTTGCCGTCACCGATCTTGCCGGTATGCGCCGCCTTGACGATCGCGTCGATCGCCGTTTCCACGATGTCATCGCTCACGACGATTTCGATCTTCACCTTCGGCAGAAAATCGACGACGTATTCGGCGCCGCGATACAGTTCGGTGTGCCCTTTCTGCCGGCCGAACCCCTTGACCTCCGTTACCGTCAGTCCGGTGACACCGATTTCCGACAGCGCTTCGCGCACTTCGTCGAGCTTGAAAGGCTTGATGATCGCTTCGATTTTCTTCATTGCAGAACTCCAGATAGACTGCACAAACGCTGCGGATCGTATCAGATCAGTACGGATCCCGGTAGCGATTGGTGATCGGATAACGCCAGTCCTTGCCGAACCCGCGCTGGGTCACGCGAATACCGATCGGTGCTTGCCGGCGCTTGTATTCGCTGATCTTCAACAGCCGCACGACGCGGCGCACGTCGGCTTCGGCATAGCCCTTGGCGATGATTTCGCGCGGACTGAGATCCTGCTCCATGTAGGCCTCGACGATGGCGTCGAGCACGTCGTACGGCGGCAGGCTGTCCTGGTCGGTCTGCCCCGGCTTCAGCTCGGCCGACGGCAGCCGGGTGATGATCCGTTCCGGGATGACGTCGCTGACGGTATTGCGCCAGCGCGAAATGCGGTAAACCAGTGTCTTGACGAGATCCTTGATCACCGCAAAACCACCGGCCATATCACCGTAGAGCGTGCAGTAGCCGACCGCCATCTCCGACTTGTTGCCGGTGGTCAACACCAGCGAACCGGTCTTGTTCGACAGGGCCATCAGGATCATCCCGCGGATACGCGCCTGCAGGTTCTCTTCGGTCGTATCGGCCGGCAGGCCGGCAAACTCCTTTTCCAGCATCGCGGCGAAGGTGTTCATCGCCGGCTCGATCGGGATTTCGTCGTAGCGCACGCCGAGGCGGCGGATCATGTCGCGCGAGTCGGCCAGGCTGATCTCGGCGGTGTAGGGTGACGGCATCATCACCGCACGCACCTTGTCCGCGCCCAGCGCATCGACGGCGACGCACAGGGTCAGCGCCGAATCGATCCCGCCCGACAGGCCGATGATCGCTCCGGGGAAACCGTTCTTGCCGAGATAATCGCGCACGCCGAGTACCAGCGCACGATAGACCTCTGCCTCGGTCGACTGATCGGGAACAAAGACGCCCGGCTGCGGTTCACCATCGACGACCTGCACGATTTCCAGCGCTTCATCGAACTTCGGCAACTGACAACGCACCTCGCCTTGGGAGTCAAGGACGAACGAGCCGCCGTCGAACACTAGTTCGTCCTGTCCACCAACGAGGTTCGCATAGACCACCGGCAGCCCGGTCGTGGCAATGCGCTCGCGCAACACCTCGGCACGCAGCGACTGTTTGCCGATGTGATACGGCGAAGCGTTGAGCACCAGCAGGATTTCCGCACCGGCGGCCTTGGCCCGGTCGGCCGCACCGGCCTCCCAAACGTCTGCGCAAACGTTGATGCCGCAGCGCACGCCATTGAAGGTCGCCACGCAGGGCGTGTCGCCCGAATCGAAATAGCGCTCCTCGTCGAACACCTCGTAGTTCGGCAGACGCTGCTTGCGATAAGTTGTCACCAACGCGCCCCCGGAAAGCAAGGTGGCGGCGTTGAAGAAGCGTCCGTTCTCGGCCAGCGGATGGCCGACAATCACGGGCAGATCCGGCAACTCGCCGGCCAGCGCGGTCAATGCTTCGGCACAGGCGGCATAGAAATCCGGCCGCAGCAGCAGGTCCTCCGGCGGGTAGCCGCACAGCGCAAGTTCGGGGGTTAACATGACGTCCGCCCCCTGCGCCTTGGCGCGGCGGGCGAAGTCGACGATTCGAGCCGCATTGCCGGCGATATCGCCGACCACGGCATTCATTTGGGCAATGGCTATCTTGAGTGGCATAGGCGTAACTATAAACGATAGTCGAGGCCGGCAGAACCGCGACCCGTACCTGTTTCGGCCACTCAGCCCCCGTTACGAGGCTGGATTTGTCACCCTGCCCGGAACGACAAAACGGTCTTGTGCCGATAGGTTTCGCCCGGTTGAAGCCAGCAACTCGGCTGCGGCCATTCGGGATGATGCGGGCTGTCCGGCAGGAACTGGGTTTCCAGCGCCACGCCCTGACAGGCGGCATGGCTGCCGCCATCCCGGGCCGGCACGCCGTCGAGGTAGTTGCCGCTGTAGAACTGCAGCGCCGGCTTGGTGGTGAACACATCCATCGCCAGTGCGCCGTCGCCGGCGACCAGTGTCGCCGCGGCGCGGGTCAGCATCGGGCACTCGGGATCGAGCAGGTAGGCGTGATCGTAACCGCGAGTGATCTGCTGCTGGTCGTCGCACAGGAAATCCTGGCCGATCGGCTTCTCGCGGCGAAAGTCGAAGCCCGTCCCTTCAACCAGCGCGAGATCGCCCGTCGGGATCAGCTCCGGACCCACCGGGAGGTAATGGCCGGCGTTGATCTGCAGGCGGTGACGGCGGATGTCGCTCACCACCCCATCAAGGTTGAAGTAGGCGTGGTTGGTGAAATTGACCGGACACGGCGCATCGACGCTCGCTTCATAATCGATGCTGACGGCCGATGCCCCCTGCACCCGGACGCAGACCGACACGCGCAGTGCTCCCGGGAAACCCTGGTCGCCGTCCGGCGAAACCAGGCTCATCACCACATGCTCGCCGGAACACTCGGCGATCTGCCAGCGGCGGTTCCAGAATCCTTCAGGCCCGCCATGCAACTGGTTCCTCCCCTCGTTCGGCATGAGATGAAAAAGCCGGCTGCCATCCGAAAACTCCGCCCCGCCGATGCGGTTGGCGTAGCGCCCGACCGTCGCGCCGAGGAAGGCCTTCTGGACAAAGTAGTCCTCGATCCGGCTGCACCCGAGCAGCACTTCGCGCGTCGCTCCGGCCACCGGAACGCGGCACGAAAGCCACGTCGCCCCCCAGTCCATCAAGGCCAGCCGAATTCCCGATTCGCTGCCGATCGATATCAGATTCGGCGGATTGCCGTCGGGACACCGGACATGGGCACTCATTCAAACGTTCTCCTGAAATGGGTCGTTTTCCCGCAGAGCGGCGATTCCCGCCTCGCCGCCCCAGAATTCATCGGGGACGACGCACGGCGCCGGCGACGCCTCGCTGGTCCGGCGGAAATCGGTCGGGCAGCTGCCGACACGCTTGCGGAAGACCCGTGAAAAATACATCTGGTCATCGTAGCCGACAAGGCTGGCCACGCGGGCAACCGGGAAACGCGTGGCATGCAGCAGATGCTTGGCCAGGATCATGCGCTGGTCTTCCCGCCAGCGCACCAGATTGACCCCCATCTGGTCGCGGAACAGGTGCGCCAGCCGGGAGGGCGACAGGCAGACATGGCGCGCGACATCCTCCAGCGTAAGGTCCGCCGCCAGGTTGCGCGATATGTGCTGGCACGCTTCCTCGATGCGCGGATCGACCGGATCATTGCTGTTCTCCGGCGTTTCCTCGAAGCAGCGGATCAGCAGGCGTTCGAGCAGGTTGAGCGCCAGTTCCTCGGACGAGCGGCGCCCGGCCTTGTAGGTTTCCTCGATCTGCTGGAACAGTGTATCGAATTCGGCCACCAGCGTTTCGTTCGGGAGCGTCATCCGCCCAACCTTGTTGACTTGGTCGCGCCACTGCAGCCAGGGCGCCCAGAACCCGCGCGGACGGAAATACACCCAGCGGTGGTACCAGTCCGGGCTGTCCGGGGCGCGCCCGTAGAAATGCCGTGCCTCGGGCGGGAACAGCAGCAGGTCGCCGGGGTTGCAGTAAAACGCGTCATCTCCCTCGAAGACCTTGCCCCGCCCCTGCACCGTCATGTTGATGATGAAGCCGCTCATCCCGTTCTTGCGGTCGATGTAGAAGTCGAGCGGGCCGTTCTCGATGATCGGGGTCATCCCGGCCACGAGGTAGATATTGAACGAATACCCCGGTAACAGCGGGTTGAGTTGCTGCCCGGCTTCCTGATGATGGCGCATCGATTTCAATCTTCCGTCACGGGTAGATCGGCCGTTCGCTGATCACTTGTTCTTGTTATACACATCGACGAACACGGCGGCCACCAGCACGACGCCCTTGATCACCTGCTGCCAGTCGATGCCGATGCCGAGGATCGACATGCCGTTGTTCATCACGCCCATGACGAAGGCGCCGATCACCGCGCCCATTACCTTGCCGACGCCGCCGGTGGCCGACGCGCCGCCGATGAAGCAGGCAGCGATCACGTCCAGTTCGAAGCCGACGCCGGCCTTCGGCGTCGCGGTGTTCAGGCGCGCGGCGAAAACCAGCCCGGCCAGCGCAGCCAGGACGCCCATGTTGACGAAGGTGTAGAACGACAGGCGGTCAGTCTTGATGCCCGAGAGCCGCGCCGCCTTCTCGTTGCCACCCAGGGCATAGACGCGGCGGCCGATCGTGGTGCGGTTGGTGACGAAATCGTAGAACAGCATCAGGGCGAACATGATCACCATCACGTTGGGCATGCCCTTGTACGAAGCCAGCAGGTAACACAGATAGATGATCGCCGCCGCGAAGGCGAGGTTCTTGCCGATCAGGAAACCGAGCGGCTCGGCTGCCGCGCCGTAGCGGATCTTGTTGGCCCGCTCCTTGAGGTTCATGTAAACAAAGCCGAGTGCCACCGCCGCGCCGAGCAGCAACGACGTCATCCGCAGGCCGTCGGTACCGAACGGATCCGGGATGAACCCGGAACTGAGCAACTGGAAGCCCTTCGGGAACGGCCCGACCGACTGCCCATGCAGCAGCCACAACGCCAATCCGCGGAATACCAGCATCCCGCCGAGCGTGACGATGAAGGCCGGTATCCGGTGGAAGGCGATGAAATAGCCCTGAATGCCGCCGATCAACGCCCCGGCGGCGAGGCACGCCAGCGTCGCCGGCAGATAGTGCCAGTGGTACTCGACCATCAGCACGGCGGCAAGTCCGCCGATGAACCCGGCCACCGAGCCGACCGACAGGTCGATGTGCCCGGCGACGATCACCAGCAGCATGCCCAGGGCCATGATCACGATGTAACTGTTCTGCAGCACCAGATTGGTCAGGTTCAACGGCTGCATCAGCGTGCCGTCGGTCATGTATTCGAAGAACACCATGATCGCGACCAGCGAGAGCAGCATGCCGTACTCGCGCAGGTTCTTCTTGATGAAACCGGATGCCGAAACGATCCCGGTCGTCGGCTCGACCGCTTGCATGACACTGCTCATTTCAGTTCTTCCCCGCCTTGACGATTGCGCGCATGATTTTTTCCTGGGTGGCGTCCGCGACATCCATTTCCGCAACGAACGCGCCTTCGTTCATCACGTAGAGCCGGTCGGCCATCCCGAGCAGTTCGGGCATTTCCGAGGAGATCAGGATGATGCACTTGCCCTCCCGGGCCAGTTCGGCCATCAGGCAATAGATCTCGTATTTCGCCCCGACGTCGATGCCCCGCGTCGGCTCGTCCAGGATCAAGACCTCCGGACCGGCGAACAGCCATTTGCTGAGCACCACCTTCTGCTGGTTGCCGCCCGAAAGGTTGCCGACGTACTGGAAGACGTCCGGGCAGCGGATGTTCATCTTCCTCTGGAAGTCCCGGGCCACCGAGTACTCCCGGCCGTCATCGATCACCCCGCGCCTCGACACGCCGGGCAGATTGGCCAGCGAAATGTTGTGCTTGATCTCGTTTTCCAGCACCAGCCCATAGCCCTTGCGGTCCTCGGTGACATAGGCGATGCCGTGATTCACGGCCTTCTCGACGGTGCTGACGTCGACCTCCTGCCGGTGCAGCAGCACCTTGCCGGAGATGTTGCGCCCGTAGGTGCGCCCGAAGATGCTCATCGCCAGTTCGGTGCGCCCGGCGCCCATCAACCCGGCGATACCGAGGATTTCTCCGGCGCGAACGTGGAAGTTGACGCCCTTGATGAACTTGCGATCCGCGTGCTGCTCGTGGAACACCGTCCAGTCGCGGACCTCGAACACCGTCTCGCCGATCTTCGGCTCGCGGTGCGGGTAACGGTCGGCCATTTCACGGCCGACCATGTGGCGGATGATCTCGTCCTCGTTGATCGGCGTATCGACGCAATCCATGCTGCGAACGGTCGAACCGTCGCGCAGGACGGTGACCGAGTCGGCGATGCGCGCGATCTCGTTGAGCTTGTGCGAGATCATGATCATCGTCATGCCCTGCGCCTTGAATTCGAGCAGCAGGTCGAGCAGCGCCTGGCTGTCGTTCTCGTTCAGGCTGGCGGTCGGCTCGTCGAGGATCAGCAGCTTGCACTCCTTGGCCAGCGCCTTGGCGATTTCGACCAGCTGCTGCTTGCCGACGCCGAGGTTGGTGATCAGCTCCTCGGGCGACGCGTCGAGCCCGACCTGCTTCAGCAGTTCGACCGTCCGGCGATGGGTCGCCTCGTTGTCGATCACGCCCTTGCGGGAAAGCTCGTTGCCGAGAAAGATGTTCTCGGCGATCGACATCAGCGGCACCAGCGCCAGTTCCTGGTGGATGATGGCGATGCCCTTGTCCTCGCTGTCGCGGATCGATCCGAAGCGCTGCTCGTCTCCTTCGAAACGGATTTCCCCCTCGTACGTTCCGTGCGGGTAAACCCCGCTCAACACCTTCATCAAGGTCGACTTTCCGGCCCCGTTCTCACCGCAGATGGCGTGGATCTCTCCCGGCTGTACCGCCAGGTTCACGTCCTTCAGGGCGACAACCCCCGGAAAACGCTTGGTGATTCCCCTCATTTCCAGAATCGCGCTCACCGATTCTCCTCAGTTTCAGGCAAAAGGCTGGCAGTCCGTGACTGCCAGCCAGAAGCGAAACGCCCCGCGGAACGGGGCGCGTTTTCCGTACCGCAGGTTATTTCAGCTGGCTTTCCTTGTAATAACCGCTATCGACCAGCACCGGTTTCCAGTTGCTCTTGTCCACGCTGACCGGCTTGAGCAGGTAGGAGGGGACCACCTTCACGCCATTGTTGTAGGTCTTGGTGTCGTTGATCGGCGGTTGCTTGCCCGAGAGCAGCGCGTCGACCATGCTGACCGTCACCTTGGCCAGTTCGCGGGTATCCTTGAACACCGTCGAGTATTGCTCGCCGCGCAGGATCGACTTGATGGACGGGGCTTCCGCGTCCTGACCGCTGACGTACGGGCAGGGCTGCTCCGCCGAACAGTAACCGACGCCCTTCAGTGAGGAGAGGATGCCGATCGACAGACCGTCGTACGGCGACAGCACGGCGTGCACCTTGTCCTTGCCGTAGAAAGCCGAGAGCAGGTTGTCCATGCGCGCCTGCGCCACCGCGCCGTCCCAGCGCAACGTGCCGACCTTTTCCATGCCCATCTGCTTGCTGCGCACCACAAGCTTGCCGCTGTCCAGATACGGCTTGAGCACGGACATCGCCCCGTCGTAGAAGAAATAAGCGTTGTTGTCGTCCGGCGAGCCGCCGAACAGTTCGATGTTGAATGGCCCCTTGCCCTCCTTGAGCTTCAGCGCATCGACCAGCGAATTGGCCTGCAGCACGCCGACCTGGAAGTTGTCGAAAGTCGCGTAGTAGTCGACGTTCTTCGAGTTCTTGATCAGGCGATCGTAGGCGATCGTCTTGATGCCGCTTTCGGCCGCTTTCTGCAGCACATCGGACAGCGTGGTGCCATCGATGGCAGCGATCACCAGCACCTTGGCGCCCTTGGTGACGAGGTTCTCGATCTGGGCGAGCTGGTTGGGAATGTCGTCCTCGGCGTACTGCAGGTCGGTCTTGTAGCCCGCTTCCTTGAAGTACTTGACCATGCTCTCGCCGTCCGAGATCCAGCGCGCCGACGACTTGGTCGGCATGGATATCCCGACCATTCCCTTGTCCTGCGCTTGCACGACCGAAGACAGCCCCAGCGCTCCGATCAACAGCGAAGCGGCAATCATTGTTCTTCTATGCATAACGATCCTCTCCGAATTATTCAATTTGCAAAATTGACAATGTTGACAATGCGTTTCTACGACCAACATCTGAAGCAATTTGCATGACTCCATGCCTACCCCCGGGGAAAACGGATCCTGCGCCCCGTCAGCCGGTCTGCTTGCTTTTTCTTGTTAAGCCGGACACGCAGGCAACGCTCCTGGCCGGCATCGCCAAGGGACAAATTCACCGTCCCCGCCCGCCCCTGAGCCGTCACACACCGTTACGCCCGGTCACGAAACTACGGTACATCCAAGGGGCTGGCTTATGGAAGTAGCGACTGCCACGAAACCGATACAAAAGCATAATTATCCATATCTACGACCTGTTTTTCAAAAATTCAGTGCCCATTCAATCAATTAGCCTGAACAGCTGAGCACATCTGTGCATATAAATGACCAGCCTGTCCTAACGCAAACAGGCAATTAATCCATATCGTGCGATCCATAAAACAGCACCACCTCTTCCAACCAGGGATTGTCAAATGTCGGAAAAAATCGCGGAAAAGATTGTCATCGGTCTTGATTTCGGCAGCGATTCGGTCAGGGCGCTGGCGGTCGGCTGCGAGAGCGGCGACGAACTGTCCACCGCCGTCACCTACTACCCGCGCTGGAGCGAAGGCCGCTTCACCAACCCGGCGGCCAACCTGTTCCGCCATCACCCGCTCGACTACATCGAGTCGATGACCGAGGCCGTCCGCCAGGCGACCTCCCTCCTGACTGAGGCGCAACGCGATACGATCGTCGGCATCGGCGTGGACAGTACCGCCTCGACCCCCGCGCCGATCGACGAAAACGGCGACGTGCTGGCCCTTCGCCCGGAGTTCGCCGACAACCCGAACGCGATGTTCGTGCTGTGGAAGGACCACACCTCGATCGCCGAAGCCGAAGAGATCACCGCGCTCTGCCACAGCGGCAAGTACCCGGACTACAGCCGCTACATCGGCGGCGTCTACTCCTCGGAATGGTTCTGGGCCAAGATCCTCCACGTCTCGCGAGAGGACAGCGCCGTGCGCGCGGCCGCAAAAAGCTGGATCGAACTGTGCGACTGGGTGCCCGCACTGTTGAGCGGCACCACCCGCCCGGCCGAAATCCGCCGCGGGCGCTGCGCCGCCGGGCACAAGAGCCTGTGGCACCCGGAATGGGGCGGCGTGCCCGGCCGTGAGTTTCTTGCCGAACTCGACCGGTGCCTGGTCGACACGCTGGCGTATCCGCTGTTCACCGAGAGCCATACCGCCGACCTGCCGGTCGGGCGCATCACCCCGGAGTGGGCCGCGCGGCTCGGCCTGCCGGAAAGCGTGATCGTCTCCGGCGGCGCCTTCGACTGCCACATGGGCGCGGTCGGCGCCGGTGCGCGCGACCATGCTCTGGTCAAGGTCATCGGCACCTCGACCTGCGACATCCTGATCGCCGACGCCAGCGTGATCGGCGGCCGTGCCATCGAAGGCATCTGTGGCCAGGTCGACGGCAGCGTGCTGCCCGGCAAGATCGGCCTGGAAGCCGGGCAATCGGCCTTCGGCGACATGTACGCCTGGTTCTCGCGACTGCTCGGCTGGCCGCTGCAATACGCGGCGCACCATCACCCGGAGATCGCCACGCAATTGCAACAGGTACAGGACAACCTCCTGCCGGCACTCACGGAAAGCTGGGCCGGCAGCATCGACTACCGCAACCTGCCGGTCGTGCTCGATTGGTTCAACGGCCGGCGCACGCCGTTCGCCAACCAGCGGCTGAAGGGCGTGATCACCGACCTGAATCTCGGCACCGACGCGCCGACGCTTTTCGGTGGATTCATCGCCTCGACGGCATTCGGCGCACGGGCGATCATGGAATGCTTCACCGATCAGGGCGTGCCGGTCGAAAACGTCGTCGCCCTCGGCGGCATCGCCCGCAAGTCGCCGACGGTCATGCAGGTCTGCGCCGACGTGATGAACCGGCCGATCGACGTCGTCGCCTCCGACCAATGCTGCGCGCTCGGCGCGGCAATCTTCGCCGCCGTGGCCTCCGGCCAGCACCCCGACATCGCCACGGCCCAGCAGGCGATGGCCAGCCGCATCGAACGCACCTTTCACCCCGATGCAGAGGGCGCCGCGGCCTTCGAATCGCTCTATCAACGCTACCGGCACTGGTGCGCGCAGGCGGAACCGCTTTACGCCCCGGGCGCCGCAGGACTCTGACCATGTTGCTCGAAAAACTTCGCGAGGAAGTCCTCTGCGCCAATCTCGACCTGCCGAAACACGGCCTCGTCACCTTCACCTGGGGCAATGTCAGCGGCATCGACCGCGAACACGGCCTGGTGGTAATCAAGCCCAGCGGCGTCAGCTACGAAACGATGCGCGTCACCGACATGGTGGTGCTCGACCTGCAAGGGAAAATCATCGACGGCACGCTGCGTCCATCCTCCGACACCCCGGCCCATCTCGTGCTGTACCGCGAATGCCCGAGCATCGGTGGCATCGTCCACACCCACTCGACGCACGCCACCGCCTGGGCGCAGGCCGGGCGGCCGATTCCGGCCTTGGGCACGACCCATGCCGATTACTTTTACGGAGAAATCCCCTGCTCCCGTCCGCTGACGAAAGCGGAAATCGACGAGGCCTACGAGGCCAACACCGGCAAGGTCATCGTCGATACGCTGGCCGGGCGCAATCCGCTGCAGGTGCCGGGGATGCTGGTCTGCGAGCACGCCCCGTTCGCCTGGGGCAAATCGCCCGACGACGCGGTGCACAACGCGGTGGTACTGGAAGAAGTTGCGCGCATGGCGCTGTACACCGAAATGCTCAGCCCGTGCCATCCGCCGATCTCCGGCCACCTGCTCGACAAGCATTACCTGCGCAAGCACGGTGCCAACGCCTATTACGGCCAGGCAACACCCGCCGCCTGACCCCGTACACAACCCTTTCCCCGAAAAAACAGGAAGCCAAACCATGGAGTTTTTCAAACAACTGGAAGTCTGGTTCGTCGTCGGCAGCCAGCATCTGTATGGTCCGAAGACGCTGCAACAGGTCGCCGAAAACAGCCGCGTCGTCGTCGATGGGCTCAACGCCGAGGGAAAATTCCCGGTCAAGGTGGTGCTCAAGCCGACGGTAAAGACCCCCGACGAAATCGTGGCGCTGTGCCGCGAGGCCAATCATGCCGAGAACTGCATCGGCCTGATCACCTGGATGCACACCTTCTCGCCCGCCAAGATGTGGATCGGCGGCCTCTCGGTGCTCGAAAAGCCGTTCATGCAGCTGCACACCCAGTTCAATGTCGCGATCCCGTGGGAGAGCATGGACATGGACTTCATGAACCTGAACCAGGCGGCACACGGCGGCCGCGAGTTCGGCTTCATCGGCGCGCGCATGCGCAAGCAGTACAGCGTGGTGGTCGGCCACTGGCAGAACCCGCAGGTACAGGCCCGCATCGACCGCTGGATCCGCGTCGCCGCGGCGGTCTACGACAGCCGCCGGATGAAGGTCGCCCGCTTCGGCGACAACATGCGCGAAGTCGCCGTTACCGAGGGCGACAAGGTCGCCGCGCAGATCCGTTTCGGCTACGCGGTGAACGGTTACGCGCTGGGCGACCTCGTCAAGGTGGTCGACGCCGTCAGCGACGCCGAACTGGCCCAACTGATCGAAGAATACGAGGCGACCTACGACCTGGCACCGGCGGTACAAAAAGGAGGGGAGAAACGCCAGCACCTGCTCGACGCTGCACGCATCGAACTGGGCGTCAAGAAATTCCTCGTCGATGGCGGCTTCCAGGCCTTCACCACGACCTTCGAGAACCTCTACGGCCTGACGCAACTCCCCGGTCTGGCGGCACAGCGCCTGATGCAACAGGGCTTCGGCTTCGCTGCGGAAGGCGACTGGAAAACCGCCGCGCTGCTGCGCACCGTCAAGGTCATGGCGCATGGCCTGCCGGGCGGCACGTCGTTCATGGAGGACTACACCTACGACTTCACGCCGGGCAACGAACTGGTGATCGGCGCGCACATGCTCGAAGTCTGCCCGTCGATCGCCGACGACACCCGCCCGCTGCTCGATGCGCAGCCGCTCTCCATCGGCGGCAAGGCCGATCCGGCGCGCATGCTGTTCTCGGCGCGTCCGGGCCGGGCGCTCAACGCCAGCCTGATCGACATGGGCAACCGCTTCCGCCTGATCGTGAACGCCGTCGAAACGGTCGCGCAGCCGCAGCCGCTTCCCAAGCTGCCGGTCGCCCGTGCGGTCTGGAAGGCCCTGCCGAATCTCGACGTTGCCGCCGAAGCGTGGATTCTCGCCGGCGGCGCGCACCACACCGTCTACACGCAGGGCGTGACGACCGAGCATCTGCGCATCTTCGCGGAGATCTTCGGCATCGAATTCCTGCTGATCGACGAGAAAACTGAAATCCCCGCGTTCAAGAACGAAATCAGCTGGAACGAGGTGGCCTTCGGCCTGCGGCAACCGTAGCCATCGATGCGAATGTAGCCGCACCCCGGTTTTTTGATTCATGCAGTGCCTTTAGCAAACACGGTAGTTCAATCCAACCAGAAGCATAAGGAGAGTCAGCATGCGTACGTCAAGAAGATCCGTCATTTCCGCCATCGCCGCCGGGCTGGTCGCCGGTACCCTCGCCATGCCCATCAGCGCCTCGGCCCTCACCCTCGGTTTCGCCCAGGTCGGTGCCGAGAGCGAATGGCGCACGGCCAATACCGGCTCGATCAAGGAGGCGGCCAAGGCCGCCGGGATCAAGCTGAAGTTCTCCGACGCGCAGCAGAAGCAGGAGAACCAGATCAAGGCCATCCGCAGCTACATCGCCCAGAAGGTCGACGTCATCGCCTTCGCCCCCGTCGTCACCACCGGCTGGGACACGGTACTGGCGGAAGCAAAGCGCGCCAAGATCCCGGTCATCCTTACCGACCGCAGCATCGAAACCAAGGATCCGTCGCTGTACGTAACGATGATCGGCTCTGACTTCACCGAGGAAGGGCGCAAGGCCGCCAAGTGGATGCTGGAAAACACCAAGGGCCAGGGCGACGTCAACATCGTCGAACTGCAGGGCACCGTCGGCTCCGCCCCGGCGATCGAGCGCAAGAAAGGCTTCGAGGAAGTGATCAAGGCCGAGCCGCGCTTCAAGATCACCCGCTCGCAGACGGGCGACTTCACCCGCGCCAAGGGCAAGGAAGTCATGGAGGCCTTCCTGAAGACCGACAAGAACATCCAGGTGCTGTACGCGCATAACGACGACATGGCCATCGGCGCGATCCAGGCCATCGAGGCCGCTGGCATGAAGCCGGGCAAGGACATCACGATCATCTCGATCGACGCCGTGAAAGGCGCCTTCGAAGCGATGATGGCCGGCAAGCTCAACGTCTCCGTCGAATGCAACCCGCTGCTCGGGCCGCAACTGATGAACATCGTCAAGGACGTAAAGGCCGGCAAGCAGCTGCCGAAGCGGATCAACACCGAGGAAGGCGTCTTCCCGATGGAAACCGCGGCCAAGGAATTCCCGAACCGCAAGTACTGAGTTTCACGTACCTCGTCATTCCGGCGAACGCCGGAATCCAGGATTCCGAAGTTCGGCCTGGATCCCGGCTCGCGCCGGGATGACGGAGCACAACACCACGTGCTCTTTTCTGTGATCAACGGAGTCCGCGGTAATGAGTCCAACCCCCGTCCTGATAATGCAGGACATCTGCAAGTCGTTTCCCGGAGTCAAGGCGCTGACCGACGCACGGTTGCGCCTGTTCCCCGGCGAAGTGCACGCCCTGATGGGCCAGAACGGTGCCGGCAAGTCGACGCTGATCAAGGTGCTGACCGGTGTCGAATCGCCCGATTCCGGGCAGATCCTGCTCACAGGCCAGCCGATCCGGCCCGAATCGGTCGATGATGCCCAGAAGCTCGGCATCAGCACGGTATTCCAGGAAGTCAATCTCTGCCCCAACCTCTCGGTCGCCGAGAACATCTTCATCGGCCGTTTCCCGATGCGCGGGCTGGCGATCGACTGGAAGGCCATCGAGCGCGACGCCCGGACGGCGCTGCTCGCCCTGAACATCGACATCGACGTCACTCGCACCTTGTCCGAATTCCCGGTCGCCATCCAGCAGATGGTGGCCATCGCCCGCGCGCTATCCACCGAGGCGCAGGTGCTGATCCTCGACGAACCGACCTCCAGCCTCGACGAGGACGAGGTCGAACGGCTGTTCGACGCCCTGCGCGAACTGAAGCGCAAGGGGATCGCCATCCTCTTCGTCACCCACTTCCTCGACCAGACCTACGCCATCTCCGACCGCATCACCGTGCTGCGCAACGGCGAATTCATCGGCGAATACCCGGCGGCCGAACTCGGCCGGCTGGAACTGATCAACACCATGGTCGGCCGCGACATCGACGAAGCCGGACAGGCAGCAAAAAGCGCCGCCTCCGCCGACCACCCGGCCGACCGGCCGTTCATATCGGTGCAGGGCCTCGGCGCGGCGGGGCGGATGCACCCGATCGACCTCGACATTTACCAGGGCCAGGTGCTCGGCCTCGGCGGCCTGCTCGGGTCGGGCCGCACCGAGACGGCGCGCATGCTCTTCGGCATCGACCGCGCCGAATCCGGAACGATCGCCATCGACGGCGCGCCGGTCAGGCTCAATTCGCCGCGCAAGGCCGTGCAGCAGGGCATCGCCTTCTGTCCGGAAGACCGCAAGACCGAAGGCATCGTCGCCGACCTGTCGATCCGCGAGAACATCATCCTGGCGCTGCAGGCCCGGCGCGGCATCTTCCGCTACCTGCCTAAACGTGTGCAGACAGCGATGGCCGACGAGTACATCAAGCAGCTCGGCATCCGCACCCCCGACGCCGAGAAACCGATCGGCCAGCTTTCCGGCGGCAATCAGCAGAAGGCGCTGCTCGCCCGCTGGCTGGCTACCGAGCCGAAGATGCTGATCCTCGACGAACCGACGCGCGGCATCGACATCGCCGCCAAGCTGGAGATCATGGAACTCGTCAAGACCCAATGCCGCAAGGGGCTGGCGATCCTGTTCATCTCGTCGGAGATGAGCGAGGTGTTGCGCGTCAGCGACCGCATCGCCGTCCTGCGCGACCGCCAGAAGGTCGGCGAGATCGACGGCAAGGCCGCCGACGAACAGAGCGTGTTCCGGATGATCGCGGGAGCCGAGGCATGAACGTCGAACAACGCCCCATCGACCGTCATCCCGGCGAAGGCCGGGATCCAGCGCGTGCTCCGAAAACCTGGATTCCGGCCTCCGCCGGAATGACGAGATAACGATGAAAAACACTCTCAGCCAACTTACCCGCAGCCACCTGTTCTGGCCCTGCGTCACGCTCGTGCTGCTGTGCCTGGCCAACGTCTATTTCAACCCCGGTTTCTTCGACATCGAGCTCAAGGACGGCCACCTCTACGGCAGCGTGATCGACATCCTCAACCGTGCCGCGCCGCTGATGCTGATCGCCATGGGCATGACGCTGGTGATCGCCACGCGCGGCATCGACATCTCGGTCGGCGCCACGGTCGCCATCGCCGGCGCCGTCGTCGCCGCGCTGATCGGCGGCTCGCTGGTGATCAAGGACGGTGTGCAGACCTACGTTTCGAACGTGCCGATGCCGCTGGCCATCGTCGCGGCACTGGCCGTCGCCCTGCTCTGCGGCCTATGGAACGGCCTGCTCGTCGCCGGCGCCGGGATGCAGCCGATCGTCGCCACGCTGATCCTGATGGTCGCCGGCCGGGGTGTCGCCCAGCTGATAACCGAGGGGCAGATCGTCACGGTGTACTACGAGCCGTTTTTCTTCATCGGCAACGGCTTCATCTTCGGTATCCCGGTGTCGCTGTACATCGTCGCCGTCGTGCTCGCCGTCCTGCTCCTGCTCACCAAACGCACTGCGCTCGGCCTGTTCATCGAATCTGTCGGCATCAACCCGGTCGCCTCGCGCTTTTCCGGCATCAGCGCCCGCGCCCTGGTGTTCTGGGTCTACGCCTTCTGCGCGGTGACGGCGGGCATTGCCGCGCTGATCATCACCTCCAACGTGAAGAGCGCCGACGCCAACAACGCCGGCCTGCTGCTCGAACTCGACGCGATCCTCGCCGTCGCTCTCGGCGGCACCTCGCTGGCGGGCGGACGCTTCTACCTGATCGGCACTCTGATCGGCGCGCTGATCATCCAGACGCTGACCTACGCCATCTACTCGCTCGGCGTGCCGCCGGAGATCAACATGGTCGTCAAGGCCATCGTCGTCTTCGGCGTCTGCCTGATCCAGTCGCCGGCCCTGCGCGACCTGTTGCTGAAACATGCACTACGCACTGGAGGAACGGCATGAACCTGGCCAGAACAATCAACACCCGCACCCTGCCGCTGCTCGTCACCAGCGTCCTGTTCGCGCTGCTCTTCGATTTCGGCTCGGTCTCCTACGACAACTTCTTTTCCGTGCAGGTGTTCCTCAACCTGTTGATCGACAACGCCTTCGTCGCCGTCGTGGCGATTGGCATGACCTTCGTGATCCTCACCGGCGGCATCGACCTCTCGGTCGGTTCCATCGTCGCCCTGACCACGATGGTCACTGCAGCGCTCGTCGAGCAGCACCACTGGAGCATCTGGGTCGTCGTGCCGCTGGTGCTGGCCATCGGCTCACTCTTCGGCTTGCTGACGGGATCGCTGATCCATTATTTCCGCATGCAGCCGTTCATCGTCACGCTCGGCGGCATGTTCCTCGCACGCGGCCTGTGCTACGTGATCAGCATCGATTCGATCGCCATTACCGACCCCACCTACGCGGCGATTTCAGAATACCGCATCAGTTTCGGCGAAGAAGCCTTCCTCTCGGTCAGCGCCATCATTTCCCTCCTCACGTTGGCGCTGGCCATTTTTCTTGCGCAATACACGCGCTTCGGCCGCACCGTCTACGCCATCGGCGGCAATGAACGCTCGGCGCTGCTGATGGGCCTGCCGGTCGGGCGCACCAAGATCCTGGTCTACACCCTGAGCGGTTTCTGCTCCGCGCTCGGCGGCGTGCTCGTCACCTTCTACATGCTTTCCGGCTATGGCCTGCATGCGCTCGGCCTGGAGATGGATGCCATCGCCGCGGCGGTGATCGGCGGCACGCTGCTCACCGGCGGCGTCGGCTACGTCGCCGGCTCGCTGGTCGGCGTGATGATCCTCGGGGTGATCCAGTCGCTGATCGCCTTCGACGGCTCGCTGAGCTCGTGGTGGACGCGCATCGCCATCGGCGTCCTGCTCTGCGCGTTCTGCCTCATGCAGCGGCTGCTCGAACAGGGCGGATCGAACCTCGGCGCGATCTTCTCGTACTGGAAAAAACCGGCAGAAGAAAGCGCCCCCGCCCGGTAACGTTCAACGTCTCTGGAAAACCTCCATGTTCGACCCCGCCGACCATCCGCATCGTCGCTTCAACCCGCTGACCGGCACCTGGGTGCTGGTCTCCCCGCACCGCGCCAAGCGCCCGTGGCAGGGCCAGCAGGAAACGCCCGACCACTCCGCCCGGCCGGCGCATGACCCGGCGTGCTATCTGTGTGCCGGCAACAAGCGCGTCACCGACGAAACGAATCCCGACTACACCGGCACCTTCGTGTTTACCAACGACTTCGCCGCGCTGACCGCCGATGCGCCCGATGCGCCCGCGCCGACCAGTCCGTTGTTCCAGTCCGCCACCGCACGCGGCACCAGCCGCGTGATCTGCTTCTCGCCCGACCACAGCAAGAGTCTGCCCGAGTTGCCGCTGCCGGCAATCCGCGGCGTCATAGACACCTGGTGCGAACAGACCACCGAACTCGGCGCGACCTACCCCTGGGTGCAGGTCTTCGAGAACAAGGGGGCGATGATGGGTTGCTCGAACCCGCATCCGCACGGCCAGATCTGGGCCAACAGTTTCGTGCCCAACGAGCCGGCGGCGGAGGATCGCCATCAGTGGGAGTACTTTGCAAAGGTCGGGCGGCCGTTGCTGCTTGACTACGCCGACGCTGAGGCTGGTGGCCCACGAGTCGTTGTGGAAACCGAACTCTGGCTGGCTGTCGTGCCGTACTGGGCAGCGTGGCCGTTCGAGACGCTGTTGTTGCCCAAGACGCCGGCGCTGCGCCTGCCGGATCTCGACGATGTCCGTCGGGACGACCTGGCCGTGGCGATGAAGCAACTGACCAGCCGTTACGACAACCTCTTTCAGTGTTCCTTTCCGTATTCGATGGGCTGGCACGGTGCGCCGTTCAACAGAGGGGATCACGCGCACTGGCAACTGCACGCGCATTTTTACCCACCGTTGTTGCGTTCAGCGAGTGTGCGCAAGTTCATGGTGGGCTACGAGATGCTCGCCGAACCGCAGCGCGACCTGACGCCCGAACAGGCGGCCGACCGGCTGCGTGCGGTCGGTGCCGTACATTTCCTTGAATCCTGATTCCGTCTTTTCCGTCCTCATGGATCCTTTGCGTTCTGCCCGAGAGACTTTCGTCTCCGCCTTCGGCGCCCCTCCCGTTTTCGCGGTGCAGGCGCCTGGCCGCGTCAACCTGATCGGGGAACATACCGACTACAACGACGGCTTCGTACTGCCCTGCGCGATCAACTACCGCACGGTGATCTGCGGTTCGCCAAGGAATGACGACTTGGTCCGTCTCGTCGCCACCGACTACGGCGACGAACACGACGAATTTCGCCTCAGCACCGTGATCGAACCGCGCCACGACCGCCAGTGGGCAAACTACGTACGAGGCGTCGTCGAGTATCTACAGGAAGCCGGGCATACCGTTCGCGGCGCCGATCTGGCGATCAGCGGCAACGTCCCGCAGGGCGCGGGGCTGAGTTCCTCCGCTTCGCTCGAGGTCGCCACCGGCCAGTTCTTCAAGGTCCTTGGCGGCCTCGCGATCGACCCGACCGAGCTGGCGCTGATCGGCCAGCGTGCCGAGAACCGCTTCGTCGGCTGCAACTGCGGGATCATGGATCAGTTGATCTCGGCGCGCGGCGAGGCCGGGCATGCGTTGCTGATCGATTGCCGCAGCCTGCGCACCCGATCGGTGGCGATGCCAGAAGGAGTCGCGGTGGTGATCGTCAATTCGAACGTCCAAAGGGGCCTCGTCGGCAGCGAATACAACACGCGCCGCCGGCAGTGCGAGGAAGCGGCGCGCTTCTTCGGCGTCACGGCGCTACGCGACGTTAACCTCGATACCTACACGGCGAGGGCCGCGGGACTCGATCCGGTCGTCGCCCGCCGGGCCCGCCACATCATCACCGACAGCGGGCGCGCCGTCGATCTGGCGGAGGCTCTGCCCGCCGGTGACCTGCGGCGCATCGGCCAACTGATGGCCGATTCACACGCGTCGATGCGCGACGACTTCGAGATCACCTGCCCGCAGGTCGATGCGCTGGTGGAGATCGTCAAGGACGTCATCGGCGACGCCGGCGGCGCGCGCATGACAGGCGGCGGCTTCGGGGGATGTGTCGTCGCCCTCGTACCCGACCACCTCGTCACATCGGTGCGCACCGCCGTCACGGAGCATTACCCCGCTGCCACCGGCCTGCAGCCGGATATCTATGTCTGTCACCCCTCCCCTGGCACAGGCGTCTGCGAGGAGAACCATTGAAAAACGGACGGTGCGCTGAAGCAGACCGTCCGTTCTTTTTCATCACTCCAGACAATCAGGAGGGCAGCATTACGCCCCGGATCGTGAAGTACAGCACGGCGGCCATGGCCGCAGAGGCGGGCACGGTGATGACCCACGCCGCGGCAATACGGATCACCTGCGACCGTTTGACGAGTTCGCGTTTGTGCAACTTTTTTAGCCCCTTGCGCTCGTCCTTGGAGACGACGCCCGGCGAAGCGACAGCTTTCCCCCGCGCCTTGAGATCACGCAGCATCGCACCTTTTTCCTGGATCGATGCTTTTTCGAATTCATCGATAAAGGCGGCCACTGCGGCAGCTCCCTCTCCGGCATGATGCGCATGGATCTCGGCAAGCATGCGATCGTAGTTGGTCTTCAGATATTCCCGCAGGAAACCTACGCCGAACACACCGCCGACGGCGATGTGGGTTGAACTGACCGGCAAGCCCAGCTGGCTGGCGACGATCACGGTGATCGTCGCCCCCATGGCAATGCAATAGGCGCGCATCTGGTCCAGTTCGGTAATCTCCGAACCGACGGTACGGATGACCTTGGGACCGAACAGCACAAGGCCGAAGGAAATTCCAACCGCCCCGAGCATCATCACGAAGAGGGGAATCGGCGCAGATTTGTGGATCACACCAGCGCCGGTAACGATGTCAACAATCGCAGCCAACGGACCGATCGCATTCGCCACGTCATTCGAACCATGGGCGAAACTCAACAGCGCCGCAGCGAAGATGAGAGGCACGTTGAACAGGCGATTGACGCTCTCCTTGGTGTTCGACGCAAGGGCACCAGTCCGGCTCAGTCTCTTTCGCACGATGAAGAACACCACCGCCCCCGCCACCAGACCATAAGCGACGGCCGCACCGAAACCCACTTTCCAGATCTTGCTCAAGCCCTTCAGCAACAGATAGCAGGTGAAAATCGAGACCATCAGCCCGACGAGAAGCGGAACCGTACGACATGCCGCATCGCTCATGTCCTGCTGGTAGGTGATGCTGCGCTTGACCAGATAGAGGAAGGACGCAGCGAAGAAGGCGCCGAGGACCGGCGAGATGACCCAGCTTGCCGCGATGCTGCCCATCGTTGACCAGTTGACGATATCCGCCCCGGCAGCGGCAACCCCCGCCCCCAGCACCGCGCCGACGATCGAGTGCGTGGTCGAGACCGGCGCTCCGACCGCTGTGGCAATATTCAGCCACAGCGCCCCGGCCAGCAGCGCAGCGAGCATCAGCCAGACAAACACGTTCGAATTTGGAATGAGATCGGGATTGATGATTCCGCTGCGAATCGTGCCGACGACCTCGCCCCCGGCAATCAGAGCCCCGGCAGCTTCGAAAACGGCAGCAATGACCAGAGCTCCGCCCATGTTCAGCGCCTTGGAACCGACCGCCGGGCCGACGTTGTTGGCGACATCGTTGGCACCGATGTTCATCGCCATGTAGCCGCCAACCGCGACAGCGACCAGGAAAAACAGGTTCGGCTGGGCGGTTCCGTAGCGCGCGGAGTAGAAAACGGCGGCGGCGATGAAAACGACGCCTACGACCAGACGGAACATATCCCGGAAAGCCGAGCGCGACTTACCTCCGACAGGGCTAGCCTGAACGGATTCCATTTTGGTGCCTGGCATTCAATCTCCCTTTATTTTCAAAACTCAAGTACGTCAACAGTAGTAAAAAGCGCGACTGGGCGACAATCAGATTCGCCCCATCAGGCCCACGCCACCAGGAATTCGGCCCAGTGCGGCTTGTTCAGTTTCTCCAGTTCAGCGCGCACGAAGGCGATTTCCGCATCGTATTCGGCTCGCGACATTTCGCCGCGCATCAGGCGGAAACGCAGGAGCACCAGATAGGTGTTCATCACGTCGGTTTCGCAGTAGTCGCGGATGCCAGCAATTTCGCCTCCCTGCCACGCCTCCCAGACCTTGCTGCCGTCCATGCCGAGCTTGCCGGGGAAGCCGATCAGCTTGGCGAGGTCGTCGAGCGGCGCGTTGGCGCGCGGCTGGTACATCGCCAGCAGGTCCATCAGGTCGAGATGACGGGTGTGGTAGCGGCTGATGTAGTTGTTCCACTTGAAGTCGCGACTGTCGCCGTAATCGCCGTCGCCGAGATCCCAATAGCGCGGCGCAACGACACCGTGAACCAGGCCACGGTAGTGCAGCACCGGCAGGTCGAAACCGCCGCCGTTCCACGAGACGATCTGCGGCGTGAATTTCTCGATGCCGTCGAAGAAGCGCTGGATGATCTCCGCCTCACCCTGCTCCGGCTCGGCCAGCGACCACACTCGCAGATCCTTGCCGGCACGCAGGACACAGGAGATGACAGCGACGCGCTGCAGGTAATGCGGCAGGAAGTCGCTGCCATTCTGCGCCCGCCGCTGCTGGAAGGCCATTTCCGCCACTTCGGCGTCGGACAGCGCCGGGTCGAGTTCGTGCAGGCGCCGCAGCCCCGGCACGTCTGGAATGGTTTCGATGTCGAAGACGAGGACGGGCTTCATGCTCATCCCGGAAACACACCGGTCGAGAGATAGCGGTCGCCGCGATCGCAAACGATCGTCACGATCGTCGCGTTGCGTGCTTCCTCCGCCAGACGCAGGGCCACGGCCATCGCGCCACCGGACGAAATTCCGGCGAAGATACCTTCCTCGGCGGCCAGGCGACGCGTCATTTTTTCGGCCTCGCCCTGCGACACTGATTCGATGCGGTCGACCAGCGTCCGGTCGAAAATCTTCGGCAGGTAAGCCTCTGGCCACTTGCGAATGCCGGGAATCTGTGAGCCGTCCTCGGGCTGGCAGCCGACGACGCAGATGTCCGGGTTCTGCTCCTTGAGATAGCGCGAAACACCCATGATCGTCCCGGTGGTGCCCATGCTGCTGACGAAATGCGTAACCCGTCCTTCCGTGTCGCGCCAGATTTCCGGGCCGGTGCCCTCGTAGTGCGCCAGCGGATTGTCCGGATTGGCGAACTGGTCGAGGATCACGCCCTTGCCCTCGTCGCGCAATTTCTCTGCCACGTCGCGCGCGAGTTCCATGCCGCCGTCGCGCGGGGTGAGTACCAACTCCGCGCCGAAGGCGCGCATTGTCTGCCGGCGTTCGACGCTCTGGTTTTCCGGCATGACCAGGATCATGCGGTAGCCGCCCATCGCCGCAGCCATCGCCAAGGCGATGCCGGTGTTACCGGAGGTCGCCTCGATCAGCGTGTCGCCCGGCTTGATGTCGCCGCGCTGCGCGGCGCGAGTGATCATCGACAGCGCCGGCCGGTCCTTGACCGACCCGGCCGGGTTGTTGCCCTCCAGCTTGGCCAGGATGATGTTGCCGCGTGCCTCGGCATCCTTGCCGGGCAAACGTTTCAGGCGTACCAGCGGGGTGTTGCCGACGTAGTCTTCGAGCGTCCTATACATGGCGGTTCAGCCATTGCACGTACTGCGCGACACCTTCCTCGACGCTGGCGAACGGCGCATCGTAGCCCGCCTGGCGCAGCTTCGTGAGGTCGGCCTGGGTGAAGCTCTGATACTTGCCCTTCAGCGCTTCAGGGAACGGAATGTACTCGACAAGCCCCTGCTTGAGCAGTTCTTCGAGCGGTTCCGCCGGCTTGCCCTGCAGGGCGCGGCAGCTGTTGACGTTGGCCGTGGCGAGTTCGTTGAAGCTCTGCGCACGGCCGGTGCCGACGTTGAAGATGCCCGACTTGTCTGGATGGTCGAGGAAGAACAGATTGACCTTGGCCACGTCGCCGACATAGACGAAGTCGCGCTTCTGCTCGCCGTTGCCGTACCCGTCGCAGCCCTCGAACAGCTTGACCTTGCCCTCGGCGCGGAACTGGTTGTAGTGGTGGAATGCCACCGACGCCATGCGCCCCTTGTGCGACTCGCGCGGGCCATAGACGTTGAAGTAGCGGAAGCCGACGATCTGCGCGCTGGCTTCCGGCAGACGCTGGCGCACGATCTGGTCGAACAGGAACTTGGAGTAGCCGTACACGTTGAGCGGCCCCTCGCAGGCGCGCTCCTCGCGGAACTGGCTGCTGCCACCGTAGGTCGCCGCGCTGGAGGCGTAGAGGAACTGGATCTTCTGCTCCTGGCACCAGTCGAGCAGGGCCAGCGAGTAGCGGAAGTTGTTCTCCATCATGTAGTGGCCGTCCTGCTCCATGGTGTCGGAGCAGGCGCCCTGATGCAGCACGGCATCGACCGCGCCGTCGAAATGACCGGCCAGCAGACGCTCGATGAAGCCTTCCTTGTCGAGGTAGTCGGCAATCTCGCAATCGACTAGGTTCTTGAACTTCTCGGCCCGGGCCAGATTGTCGACGGCGATGATCTTCGTGACGCCCCGCTCGTTCAGCGCCTTGACGACATTCGCTCCGATGAAGCCGGCGGCGCCGGTGACGATGGTGTACATGAGAACTCCTTAATTCAAAGCGGCCGCCAGTTCGTCGCGCGTGACGACGGCGGTTCCCAGTTTTCCGACGACGATGCCGGCAGCAACGTTCGCCACGTGAATCGCCGGTTCCCAGTCGGCACCGCTGGCGAGCATCACCCCCAGCGTGGCGATGACCGTGTCGCCCGCACCGGAGACGTCGAACACTTCGCGCGCCACGGCCTTCTCGTGAATCGCCCGGTCGGCGAGAAACAGCGACATGCCCTCCTCGCTGCGAGTCACCAGCAGCGCGTCCAGTTGCAGCTGGTCACGCAATTCGGTGGCTTTGCGCTCCAGGTCGGCCTCGTCCTTCCAGCGACCGGCCACGTCGCGCATTTCCGAACGATTCGGCGTCACCACCGTCGCCCCGGCATAAGCGGAATAGTCGTCGCCTTTCGGGTCGATCAGGACGATTTTTCCGGCCCCGCGTGCCAACCTGATCATTTCGCTGATGTGCGTCAGCCCGCCCTTGCCGTAGTCGGAAAAAACCACGGCGTCGCAATCGGCAAGGCGTTGGGCGAATTCGGCAAGCTTGGCGCGCAGGATTTCATGCGACGGACGGTTCTCGAAGTCGATACGCAAAAGCTGTTGCTGCCGTCCGATCACACGCAGCTTGACGGTTGTGGACACCGCGTCGTCGACATGCAGACTGGCGTCGATGCCGCCCTCACGCACGAGACGCGCCAGGCTCTCGCCGGCTTCGTCCCGACCGACCAGAGACAGCAAGGAAACCCGGGCGCCAAGTGCCGCGGCATTTCGCGCCACGTTGGCTGCCCCCCCCGGCCGTTCCTCGCAGCGCTCGACCCGGACAACCGGCACCGGCGCCTCGGGAGAGATGCGCGAGACGTCGCCGAACCAGTAGCGGTCAAGCATCACGTCGCCAACGATCAGCAGACGGACTGAGGAAAGTTCAGGCAAAACCATGCAGCGAAATCCTATGGGGTCAGGTCGAATTCTTCGGTGCGTTTCGGCGAATAGGTTTCCCAACCACCGCACGCCGGGCAACGCCAGTAGAACTGCCGTGCCTTGAAGCCGCAATTATCGCACCGGTAACGTGCCAGCCGGCGGGTATATCCTTGCACGATGCCCTTCGCCAGATCGATGTCGGCTCGGGCTTCCGGCGGAGAAATCAACGAGCGCGCCTCAATCAGCTTGTCGAAACCGAGCAAGGTCGGATTGCGGCGAAGCTCGTCGCGCACCAATCCGTATGCCGCTTCCGCCCCCTCGCATTCGAGGACCAACTGAAAGACGACGTCGAGCAGATCCAGCGACGGGTAGCGCTCGAGATAGCCGCGCAACAGCAGCAGGCCCTCATCGCGCCGCTCCAACTTGCGGAAGGCTTCCAGCAGACGCTTCGCCACCAGCGCCAGATACGTCGGATCCTGCTGCTCGATACGCTGCCAACAGGCAATCGCCTCCGGCACACACTCCTGCTGGACGGCGATATCCCCCTGCAGCAGGCTGGCGCGCACGCACTTGCGGTTGCGCTCGAGCGCGGACTTCAGGTGTTCAGTCGCCGCTTCGGGACGCGAACGGATCATCTCGGCCGCCGCGAGTTCGCAATAGTATTCGGCGACCTCCTTCTGCGAGGCGAAATCCGGCAGTTCGGCAGCGATGGCGATCGCCTTTCCCCAGTCCTTTTCGAGCTGGTAAATCTCCAGCAAGTTGCGCTTGGCATCATCCGCGCGAGGGGATTCACGCAACTTGTCGAATATTTCCTCGGCCCGGTCGAGCAGCCCGGCCTTCAGATAGTCCTGCCCAAGTTCCGACAACGCCTGCAGCTTCAAGTCTTGTGGCAGATCGTCGCGGTCGATCAAACTCTGATGCATGCGAATCGCCCGCTCGGTTTCGCCGCGGCGCCGAAACAGGCTGCCCAACGCAAAATGCAGTTCGACAGTCTCGGGATCGACCCGGACCGCTTCCACGAACGCCTCGATCGCCCGATCCGGCTGCTCGTTGAGCAGAAAATTAAGTCCCCGAAAATAGGACCGGGGCAAGGCGCGCGACTCTTTGACCAGATGGCGGATGTCGATACGCGCAGCTGCCCAGCCGAGAACAAAAAAGAGCGGGAGGAACAGGAGATGCCAGTATTCGAGTTCGATCATTTTTTCTGTTTCCCGTCAAAGGAACGGCGGCGTCACGGGAAGCGACGGTTCTTCCTCGCGCTCCGAGACGGTGGCAATACGCTTCAAGCGGGCAATCTCTCGCCGCAAACCGAATATTTTCCCCAGCAACGCCAGCACACCCAGCGCCACGCCCGCAACAAAAAAGGCCAACACGACGATGATCAGTGGCGCCTGCCACGATGCATCAAAGAAAAAGCTGACATTGACCGGGGCCGTGTTCTTCAGCGCAAACGCCAGCAGGAAGAGAAAAATAAAAATCCGACAGCACCACAGCACGACACGCATCGTCACGGCCTCCCGTAAAGAAAAGGGCGGCAACGCCGTTGCCGCCCCGCTATCTACCTAAGCAGATTCGTCATTCAAACCACATCTTCCACCTTGTCGACCCGCTCCCGCAACTCCTTTCCAGCCTTGAAGTGCGGAACCCACTTTTCGGGAACACTGACCTTGTCGCCTGACTTCGGGTTGCGTCCGACACGGGGCGGCCGATAATTCAGCGAAAAACTGCCGAATCCCCGGATCTCGATGCGATCGCCCTTGACCAAGGCCTCGGACAACGCATCGAGAATCATCTTGACCGCAAAGTCGGCATCCTTCGCGACCAGCTGCGGAAACCGCTCGGCCAGCCGCGCGATCAGATCTGACTTGGTCATGCGCTACCCTTACTGCTGGCTGTTCAGCTTGGCCTTCAGCAGGGCGCCAAGGTTGGTCGTACCCGAGCTGGCATTGCTTTCCGCGGCGAACTTCTGCATCGCCTCGTGCTGCTCGGCCTGGTCCTTGGCCTTGATCGACAGGTTGATCGAACGCGTCTTGCGGTCGATGTTGATGATCATCGCCTCGACCTCGTCACCTTCCTTGTAAACCTTGGTCAGGTCGTCGATACGATCGCGGGATACCTCTGACGCACGCAGGTAACCATCCATGTCGCCTTCGAGCGTAACCACGGCGCCGCGGGCATCAACCGACTTGATGGTACCCTTAACGACCGCGTTCTTCTCGTGGGTAGCGATAAAGCTGGTGTAGGGGTCGCCGTCGAGTTGCTTGACGCCCAGCGAGATGCGCTCCTTCTCCGTATCGATGGCCAGCACGACCGCCTCGACCTCATCGCCCTTCTTGAAGTTGCGAATGGCTTCTTCGCCCGGGGTCGACCACGACAGGTCGGAGAGGTGAACCAGACCGTCGATACCACCCGGCAGGCCGATGAACACGCCAAAGTCGGTGATCGACTTGATGGCGCCCGTCACCTTGTCGCCCTTCTTGTGGTTCATGGCGAAGTCATCCCACGGATTGGCCACGCACTGCTTCATGCCCAGCGAGATGCGGCGACGCTCTTCGTCGATCTCGAGGATCATGACTTCGACTTCGTCGCCGAGCTGGACGACCTTCGACGGATGGACATTCTTGTTCGTCCAGTCCATTTCCGAGACGTGCACCAGACCTTCGATGCCCTGCTCGATCTCGACGAAAGCACCGTAGTCGGTCAGGTTGGTAACCTTGCCGAACAGGCGGGTGCCCTGCGGATAACGGCGGGCGATGCCGACCCACGGATCTTCGCCAAGCTGCTTGAGGCCGAGCGAGACGCGGTTCTTGTCCTGGTCGAACTTGAGGATCTTGGCTTGCACTTCGTCGCCAACCGCCAGCACTTCCGACGGGTGACGGACACGGCGCCAGGCCAGGTCGGTGATGTGCAGCAGGCCATCGATGCCGCCGAGGTCGACGAAAGCGCCGTAGTCGGTGATGTTCTTGACGATGCCCTTGACGATGCTGCCTTCCTTGAGGTTGGCCAGCAGCGCTTCGCGCTCTTCACCCGCGGTGGCTTCAAGCACGGCACGACGCGAGACGACGACGTTATTGCGCTTGCGGTCGAGCTTGATGACCTTGAATTCGAAGGTTTTGCCTTCGTACGGGGTGGTGTCCTTGACCGGACGCATGTCAACCAGGGAACCAGGCAGGAAGGCGCGCACGCTGTTGGTCATGACGGTGAGACCGCCCTTGACCTTGCCGGTAATCGTACCGGAGACCAGCGAGCCGTCGTTAAGAGCCAGCTCGAGGGCATTCCAGGCGGCGACGCGCTTGGCACGCTCGCGAGAGAGGCGGGTTTCACCGAAACCGTTCTCCAGTTGTTCGATAGCGACCTGAACAAAGTCACCGACCTGAACTTCGATTTCACCGGCGTCGCTCAGAAACTCGTCGCGGTCGATGTAGCTCTCGGACTTCAGCCCGGCATTGACGACGACGAAATTCTGATCGATGCGCACGACCGACGCGGTGATGACCTCGCCTTGACGCATTTCCTGACGGTTGAGGCTAGCCTCGAAGAGATCGGCAAAACTTTCCTGCATGGTGGGATTGGTTGACATAAAAAATGGGGGTTACGCTTGCGCGGGTTAGTTGAACAACATCGCTGCAAGCCCGGAAAAGGCTCCAGCGACACCGAAACGGTCCGGCATGGCTGCCGCACCGCCTTTACTGCTATCAAGCCCGCCGGCTCCATTCGAGAACTTGCGCCACGGTGTGGGCGATGGTCAGTTCCGTCGTATCGAGCAGGTGGGCCCCTTCACTTTGCTGCAATGGCGCCACGCTACGTTGGCTATCGCGCAAGTCGCGTTCACGCAAGTCCAGCAAAAGAGGAGCAATGTTAGCAGCGATTCCCTTGTCGATCAACTGCTTATAGCGCCTTTGCGCGCGCACTTCGACACTGGCAGTGAGGAAAATTTTGGTCTGCGCGTCGGGAAAAACGACCGAGGCCATGTCCCGCCCGTCGGCGACCAGCCCGGGCGCACGGCGAAACAGCCGCTGCCGGAACAACAAGGCCTGCCGCACCGCTGGCAGCGCGGCGACACGCGACGCACCGATGGAGATTTCCTCAAGGCGGATCGCGTCGCCAACTTCTTCACCGGACAGGCGGATCGAGTTCTCGCCGAATTCGACGTCAAGTTCGGCGGCGATTCGCGCCAGCGCCAGTTCGTCGCCCCACGCCACCCCGGCCCGCTGCGCGGCCAGCGCAGTCAGTCGATAGATCGCTCCGGAATCCAGATAATGCCAGCCGAGCTCGGCGGCCACCCGCGCGGCGATCGTCCCCTTGCCCGACGCCGACGGCCCGTCGATGGCGATCACCGGCACCGCCTGTGTCACCTCGGCAAAGCGCGCGAAGTACTCGGGGAACGTCTTGGCCACACAGCCCGGATCGTTGATCCGCACCGGCACACCGCAGGCGGCCAGCGAGAAGCACATCGCGATGCGGTGGTCGTCATAGGTATCGATGCCGGCATGCGGCGCGAGCAACGATGCCGGCGGTTCCACGCGGAGAAAATCAGCCCCCTCCTCCACGGTCGCGCCGAGTTTGCGCAACTCGGCAGCCATCGCTGCAATGCGATCGGTTTCCTTGACGCGCCAGCTGGCGATGTTCTTCAGCGTCGTCACTCCCTCGGCAAACAGTAACGTCGTCGCGAGCGTCATCGCCGCGTCGGGGATGTGGTTGCAATCAAGCTCGATACCATGCAGCCGGCCGTTTTTCGGCGCACTGGCCTCGATCCAGTTCGGGCCCATGACGATACGCGCGCCCATCTGCGCGATCGCATCGGCGAAACGGACATCGCCCTGGACGGATTCCTCGCCGACGCCTTCAACCCGCAAAGGGCCTCCTCCGATCGCTCCAAGCGCCAGGAAGTACGAGGCCGACGACGCATCGCCCTCCACGTAGATCGTGCCGGGCGAGCGATAGACCGAGCCGGCGGGCACGACGAAGCGTTGCCAGCCATCGCGCTGCACGTGCACGCCGAAGCGGGCCATCATCGCCAGCGTAATCTCGATATATGGCCTGGAGATCAGTTCGCCGACCACTTCGACCGTGGTCTCGATGCCGGCCAGCGGCAGCGCCATCAACACCCCGGTCAGGAACTGGCTGGAGACATCGCCGCGGATGCGTACCACGCCGCCGGCGCGGATCGTTGCCGGGCGAACATTCAGCGGCGGGAACCCATCATTGGCGACGTAATCGATATCCGCACCAAGCTGCCGCAATGCGTCGACGAGATCGCCAATCGGCCGTTCGTGCATGCGCGGGACACCCGACAAGGCATACGTCCCGCCACTCAATGCCAGCGCTGCCGTCAGCGAGCGAAATGCTGTCCCGGCATTGCCGAGGAACAAGTCGGCCTGCTTGTTCGGAAACGACCCGCCGACGCCCTTGATACGCCATGCGTTGTCGTCAAGTGAATGCATCTCGACGCCAAGCGCCAGCAGCGCTTCGCGCATCCGCTCCGTATCGTCCGATGCGAGCAGGTCACGCACCTCGGTATCGCCCTCGGCCAGTGCGGCGAGCAGCAGAACCCGATTGGAAATGCTTTTCGAGCCGGGCAAACGAACGGTTCCGCGCGCACAGAGCACCTCGGGCAAATCGATGAATTCAGGCGTACTCATTTGCTCTTGCTTCCATCCCAGGCACGACGCGCCGTGCGCGCCACTTCAAAGGTCTTCTCCAGCACAGCACCGTCGCCGCTGGCCAGCGCGCCGCGCAATTCGTCGAGCTGCGCCCGGTAGCGATCAAGCTCATCGAGCAAAGCAACGCGATTGGCGAGGCAGATATCCCGCCACATTTCCGGATGGCTGGCGGCGATGCGGGTGAAATCGCGAAAACCGCTGGCGGCGAAGCTGAAGAACAGGTCACTGTTCTCCCGGACGGCGAGGTCATGCACCAGGGCGAACGACAACAAGTGAGGCAAATGGCTGACCGCGGCGAAAACCCGGTCATGCTCTTCCGCGGTCAGTTCGAAAATCTGCGCGCCGCACCACTCCCAGGCCGAACGCACCTTGGCGACGTTGAGCACGGGGTTCTCGGGCAGCGGGGTGAGGACCACTTTCTTCTCGCGGTAAAGCTCGGCGCGCGCCGCTGCCGCGCCGCTGTTTTCCGCCCCGGCAATCGGATGCGCCGGGACGAACTGCCCGGCCTTGTCGCCAAAATGCTCGCGCACGGCGGCGACGACATCCGCCTTGGTACTACCGCCGTCGGTCACCACGGTTTCCGGCCCGATATAGGGCGCGATCCGCTCCATGATCTCCGGCATCTGCCCGACGGGCGAGGCGATCAGCACAAGGTCGGCATCGCTCACCTCCTGCCCCGGATTGGCTCCGACGCGATCGATGATGCCCAGATCGAGCGCCTGCGTCAGCGTCGCGACGCTTCGACCGAAGCCAACCACCTCGCCGACCTGCCCGGCGGCCTTCAGTCCGAGCGCAAACGAACCGCCGATCAGCCCGACGCCGAAGACGACAACCTTGCCAAACTCGGGCTCCGAACTCATGCGCGCACTCTCATTCGCCCGCTCTCATCCGCGCGCCTTTTCCAGCGCCTCGAGGAACTGGCGATTCTCCGCCTCGGTCCCGATGGTCACGCGCAGCCACTCGGGCATCCCGTAGCCGGCCACCGGACGAACGATGACGCCCTGCTTCAACAGATTCAGGTTGACCGCCACCGCATCTCCCGCCCGGAAAGCAACGAAGTTCCCATAGGAGGGAATGAATTCGTAACCGAGCCGCTTGAATCCCTCGTTGAGTTGCGCCATCCCCGCACGGTTGAGCTCCTGGCTGCGCGCCACGAACTCGTGGTCGCCCAGCGCGGCCGTCGCCGCGGCCAGCGCCAGATTGTTACAGTTGAACGGCTGCCGGACCCGGTTCATCAGATCGGCGATTTCCGGAGAGGTCAATCCATAACCGATGCGCAATCCGGCGAGCCCGTAAATCTTCGAGAAGGTCCGCGTAATGAGGAGATTGGGGAACTCGGCCAGCCATTCCTTCGAGTCTTCCCGAACATCCGGGGGAAGGTATTCGTTGTAGGCCTCGTCCAGCACCACGACGACATCGGCCGGAACCGACTGCATGAACGCCTTCAACTGCGGATACGACACAAAAGTGCCGGTTGGATTGTTCGGGTTGGCGATCCAGATCAAGCGCGTATCCGGACGCACGGCCGCGCGCATCGCGTCGAGATCGTGACCGAAGTCCTTGGCCGGGACGGCGATCAGTTCGGCGCCAACCGACAGGGAAGCCAGCGGATAGACCGCGAAGGCGTGCTGCGAGAAGACAGTGGACCGCCCCGGCGCAAGAAACACCCGCGCCGCCATGTCGAGCAGATCGTTCGAACCGTTGCCAAGAACGATGCGTTCCATGCCGAAGCCGGTATGCTCGGCGACAGCCGCCTTCAGTTCGAAATCGTCCGGATAGCGCTCCAGCGTACCCGCCGCCTTTTCCAGCGCCACCCGCGCCTTCGGACTCATCCCGAGAGGATTCTCGTTGGACGCCAGCTTGATGATCCGCTCGACGGGGATACCCATTTCCCGAGCCAGCTGGGTGATCGGCTTGCCAGGCTGGTAGGGAGAAATGGCACGGACATACGGTAACGACTGATCGCAGATGGACATGCGAAAACCTCACATAACGGGTTGATCAATAGACGGCGACCGGGTACGAACCGAGCACCTTCAAATAGGCTGCTCGCCCAGCCAGCTCCGCCAGCGCTTTCGCCACGGTCGGATCATCCTTGTGCCCTTCGATGTCGACGTAGAAGACGTATTCCCACAGCGTGTGGCGAGCCGGACGCGATTCCAGGCGGGTCATCGACATTCCGGCATCCGACAGCGGGGCGAGAAGTTCGCAGAGCGAGCCGGTGCGGTTGGGGGCCGACATGATCAGCGAGGTCTTGTCGCGCCCCGACGACCCGCTTTCCTGTCGCCCGAGAACGATGAAACGCGTCGTATTGTTCGGTTCGTCCTCGACGTTGCTGACCAGCATCGGCAGATCGTAGCGTTGCGACGCCGCTTCGCCGGCCAGCGCCGCGGCGCCAGGCTCCGCTGCCGCCAGTTGCGCGGCCTGCGCGTTGCTGCCTACCGGGATGCGCTGCGCATTCGGCAGCGAGCGGTTGAGCCATTCGTGGCACTGCGCCAGCGACTGGGCATGCGAGTAAACCTTGCCGATCGCGTCGAGCGACGTTTCCTTCGACAACAGGTGCTGGTGGATGCGCAGGACAACCTCGCCACAGACTTTCAGCGGGGATGTCATCAACAGGTCCAGCGTCCGTCCGATCGCCCCTTCGGTCGAGTTTTCCACAGGCACGACGGCAAAATCGGCGTGGCCGGCTTCGACTTCGCGGAACACGTCATCGATCGACCCCTGCGGCGACAAGCGCGCCGCATGACCGAAATGCTTGGTTGCCGCGCTCTCCGAGAAGGTACCCAGCGGCCCGAGGAAGGCCACCCCCAGGGGCTTCTCCAGCGACAGGCAGGCCGACATGACTTCGCGAAAAAACCAAGTGACGCTCTCATCGGGCAGCGGCCCCTGATTCAATTCCTGAACGCGCCGCAACACCTGCGCTTCACGCTCCGGTCGATAGATGAATCCGGCGTCACCGTGCGCTTCCTTGATCTCGCCGACCTTTTGCGCGCAGCGCGCCCGACGGTTGAGCAGATCGAGCAGTTGCGCGTCGATGGCATCGATTTCGCCGCGCACGACGGCTAGTTCTGTCTTCAGGTCGTCGCTCATGTCAGTGCAGACACTCTCTCGTCAAAAATTCACCGGGAAAGGCAATCCTGCCTCCCCTACGAACCGATCATTCCCCGTCAGGCGTCTCTTCGAGAGCGCCTTCGTGACCGCTTTCATCTCCATCGGCGCTCTCGGAGTCATCTTCGGACTCGACCACCTTCTCCAGGCCGGCGAGTTTTTCGCCCTCGTCGAGGGAAATCAGGGTCACGCCCTGCGTCGCCCGGCCAAGCTCGCGAATCTCCGCGACCCGCGTCCGGATCAGCACGCCGCCGGTGGTGATCAGCATGATCTCGTCTTCGTCCTTGACCAGACGCGCAGCAACGACCTTGCCGTTGCGCTCGCTGGCGGCGATCGCGATCACCCCCTGCGTACCGCGACCGGAGTGACGGAAGTCGGCCAGCACCGTGCGCTTGCCAAAGCCGTTCTCGGTCGCCACCAGCACGGTTTCCTGGTGGTTGTCGGCAACCAGCAACGACAGCACCTGTTGCCCATCACCCAGCTTCATGCCACGCACGCCGCGTGCCGTGCGTCCCATCGGCCGGACGTCTTCCTCGTCGAACCAGATCGCCTTGCCGCCATCCGAGACGAGCACGATGTCCTGCGTGCCATTGGTCACTTCCGCACCGATCAGGTAATCGCCCTCATCGAGCGCCACGGCGATGATGCCGGCCTTGCGCGGGTTGGAGAAGTCGGACAACGGCGTCTTCTTGACCGTCCCCTGCGCCGTGCACATGAAGACGAAACGATCCTCGACGAACTCCTTGATCGGCAGGATGGCGCTGATCTTCTCCCCTTCTTCGAGCGGGAACATGTTGACGATCGGCTTGCCGCGTCCGGTCCGTGCGCCTTGCGGCACTTCGTAGACCTTGAGCCAGTAGAGCCGTCCGCGACTGGAGAAACAAAGGATGTAATCGTGGGTGTTGGCGGTAAACAGATGGTCAACAAAATCGTCTTCCTTGACGCTCGCCGCCTGTTTGCCGCGCCCGCCGCGCCGCTGCGCCCGATAATCAGCGAGCGGCTGCGACTTGATGTAGCCGGTGTGCGACAGCGTCACGACCATGTCCTGCGGCGTAATGAAATCCTCGATGCCGAGGTCCTGCGTGTCCAGGACGATCTCCGAACGGCGCTTGTCGCCGAATTGCGCGCGGATCTGCTCAAGCTCCTCGGAAATGATTTCGGTAATGCGCTCGGGACGCGCCAGGATGTCCATCAGGTCGGCAATCTTCTCGAGCAGGTCGGCGAAGTCGCCGACGATCTTGTCACGCTCGAGCCCGGTCAGCCGCTGCAGGCGAAGCTCGAGGATGGCCTGGGCCTGGGCCTCGGACAGCAGATAGCCGCTCTTCGAGAGACCGTACTCCATCGCCAGCCCTTCGGGGCGGGTAGCATCCAGCGCGGCGCGCTGCAGCATCTCGCCCACCGTCGCCGACTGCCAGAGCCGCGCCATCAGGCCGCGGCGTGCATCGGCCGGCGTCGGCGAAGCCTTGATCATGGCAATGATCTCATCGACGTTGTCGAGCGCCACCGCCAGGCCTTCCTGGATGTGCGCCCGCTCCCGCGCCTTGCGCAGTTCGTAAACCGTGCGACGGGTGATGACCTCGCGTCGGTGCGAGAGGAAGCAGTCGAGCATCTGCCTGAGGTTGAGCAAGCGTGGCTGCCCATCGACCAGCGCCACCATGTTCATGCCGAAGGTGTCCTGCAACTGCGTCTGCTTGTACAGACAGTTCAGGACGACTTCCGGCACTTCGTTGCGCTTGAGTTCGATCACCACGCGCATACCGGACTTGTCCGACTCGTCGCGCAGGTCGGCGATGCCGTCGATCCGCTTGTCGTTGACCAGTTCGCCGATCTTTTCCAGCAGCGACCGCTTGTTCACCTGGTACGGCAACTCATCGACGATGATCGCCTGCCGGTCCTGACTTCCCTTGATGTCCTCGAAATGGGTACGGGCACGCATCACCACACGGCCGCGACCGGTCTGATAGCCCTCGCGCACACCGCATACGCCGTAGATGATTCCGGCCGTCGGGAAGTCCGGCGCCGGAATGATCTCGATCAACTCGTCGACCGTCATCTCCGGGTGGTGCAACAGCGCCAGACAGCCGTCGATCACCTCGTTGATGTTGTGGGGCGGAATGTTCGTCGCCATGCCCACGGCGATACCCGACGAGCCATTGATCAACAGGTTCGGGATACGCGCCGGCAGGATCAAAGGTTCCTGCTCGGAACCATCGTAGTTCGGCCCGAAATCGACCGTTTCCTTGTCGATGTCAGCCAGCAGTTCGTGCCCGATGCGCGCCATGCGCACTTCCGTGTAACGCATCGCCGCCGCGTTGTCACCATCGATCGAACCGAAATTACCCTGACCATCGACCAGCATGTAGCGCAGCGAAAAATCCTGCGCCATGCGCACGATCGTGTCGTAGACCGCCGTATCGCCGTGCGGATGGTACTTACCGATCACGTCACCGACAATGCGGGCCGATTTCTTGTACGCCTTGTTCCAGTCGTTGCCCAGTTCGTGCATGGCGAACAGGACGCGGCGATGTACCGGCTTCAAGCCATCACGAGCATCCGGCAGCGCACGCCCGACGATGACGCTCATCGCATAATCGAGATACGAACGACGCATCTCGTCTTCAAGACTGATGGGAAGTGTTTCTTTTGCGAAGGTTTCCACGGTCTGTTCCAATTCGATAACCGGCAATGCGGCAGCCCCAGACGCTGGCGTCGGTCTTGTTGTCGTTCTGATAAACAGGTAATTCTAGCACGCTGCCCCCTGTGGCTCCCGACCCGAACCCGATATCGAAAGGCACTTTCTTATGCACGCAGCCGATCCCATTGACCTGCTCATTGAAGCCAAGTGGGTCATCCCCGTCGAACCCGCCGGAACCGTACTGGAAAACCACTCGATTGCCGTGCACGGCGGGCGAATTGTTGCAATTTTGCAACACAGGGAAGCCCGATCGCGCTTCGCACCCAAAGAAGTCAAGCGACTGAACGACCACATCCTCATTCCGGGCCTGGTCAACCTCCATACCCATGCGGCAATGACCCTGTTGCGTGGCCTTGCCGACGATCTCCCGCTGATGGATTGGCTGCAGAACCACATCTGGCCCGCTGAAGCCAAACACGTCTCAGCACAATTCGTGCATGACGGCACGGCACTGGCTTGCGCCGAAATGCTTCGTTCCGGCATCACCTGCTTCAACGACATGTATTTCTTCCCCAAAGCCGCGGTCAAAGCCGCTCTGGGCATGGGCATGCGCGCAGCACTCGGGCTAATCGTCATCGACTTTCCGACCGCCTACGCAGCGGATTGCGAGGACTACCTCTCCAAGGGACTCGCCGTTCGCGACGAGTTTCAAGACAATTCGCTGATCAGCTTCTGCCTCGCGCCGCACGCCCCCTATACCGTAAGCGACCGCAGCTTTTCCCAAGTTCTTACGCTGGCGGAACAGTGCGACATTCCGATCCATCTCCACCTCCACGAAACCCGCAATGAAATTGAAGAAAGCGAGCGCCAGCACGGCGTGCGCCCGATAGAGCGCCTCAAGAAACTGGGGATACTCGGACCGGCACTGATCGGAGTTCACGCCATACATCTCACCTCCGAAGAGATCACCTTGCTGGCGGAAAACGGCGCTTCCGTCGCGCACTGCCCCACGTCCAATCTGAAGCTCGCCAGCGGGATCTGCCCACTCACGGAACTCGTTGAAAAGGGGGTCAATGTCGGCCTGGGCACGGATAGCGCAGCCAGCAACAACCGCCTGGACATCCTCCAGGAAATGCGACTCGCATCACTACTCGCCAAAGGAAGCAGCGGTCAGGCCGATGCCGTCGAGGCCCACCAAGCCTTGCGAATGGCGACCCTGAACGGCGCAAAAGCGCTGGGACTGGACGCGGAAACCGGCAGCATCGAAATCGGCAAGGCCGCGGACTTGTGCGCAATCAGAATTGATGACGTTGCATTAGCACCGTGCTACGATCAGGCATCACTTCTCGCCTATACGGCAGGACGTGAGCATGTATCAGACGTTTGGGTGGCTGGGAAGGCGCGTGTTTGCGACGGATTGCTGCTTTCCGGCGGAGAAATCGAGTTGAAAAATCTCGCGGCTTTATGGCAGAATCAAATCCGTCCGTAAAATGCTCGACCTAGTATTTTCAACAATGAACCGGCCGACCGGACGATTCCGCTGGCTCTAACTAACGAGGTGAATCAAGATGAATAAAACAGCAAAACATACCCTGATGGCCTTGATGGCCGCTACCCTTGGTCTCTGCGCCTCGTTGGCGCAAGCTCAAGCTGTGGATCGTGTTTACGCGATCGATGGCCGCGGCGAAGTCGTTATGGATCCGTTCGGCCTCTGCTGGCGCACCAACTACTGGACCCCGGCAGCTGCCGCCAAGGATCCGGCCGGCTGCAAGTGCGACAAGGACCTCCTGCCGAAGGAAGTCTGCGAGCCGAAGGCAACTCCCGCTCCGGCTGCCAAGCCCGCCGCCAAGCCCGCCGCAGCCCCGGCTCGCGAAAAGGTGACTGTCGCTGCCGACGCGTTGTTCGACTTCAACAAGGCAACCCTCCGTCCGGAAGGCAAAGCCAAACTCGACGACGTTGTTGCAAAATCGCAACAACTGACCCTCGAGGTTGTTATCGCTGTCGGTCACGCCGACCGCATCGGTAGCGCCGCCTACAACCAGAAGCTGTCCGAGAAGCGCGCCGCTTCGGTCAAGGACTACCTGGTTGCCAAGGGCATCCCGGCCAACCGCATCTACACCGAAGGCAAGGGCAGCAAGCAGCCCGTCACCAAGCCGGATCAGTGCAAGGGACCGAAGAGCGCGAAGGTTATCGCTTGCCTGCAGCCTGACCGTCGTGTCGATATCGAAATCATCGGCACCAAGAAGTAAGACTGCACGTCACTGGAAAAGCCCTGCTCCGGCAGGGCTTTTTTATTTCGACCCATTTGCGAAGCTGACGAAAATGAATAATGCCGACCCGCACGAACTCGAGAAATTCAGCCAGCTTGCCCACCGCTGGTGGGATCCTCACAGCGAGTTCCGCCCGCTTCACGAAATCAATCCGCTGCGACTGAACTGGATCGACGACCATGCCAAACTGGCCGGAAAAGCGGTTCTGGACATCGGTTGTGGTGGAGGCATTCTGGCCGAGAGCATGGCCGAGACCGGCGCCATTGTAACGGGAATCGATCTTTCCGAAAAAGCACTCGGCGTAGCCAGGCTACACCTCCTGGAAAGCGGCAAGAAAGTCGATTATCGAATGATCTCCGCGGAAGAACTGGCCACCCAGGCCGCCGGAACGTTCGACGTCGTCACCTGCATGGAAATGCTGGAACACGTCCCCAATCCAGCAAGCACCATCGCCGCCTGCGCTGCGCTGGCAAAGCCATCAGGACACGTGTTCTTTTCCACGATCAACCGCAACCCGAAAGCCTACGTCTTCGCCATACTCGGGGCCGAATACATTCTTCGCATGCTCCCCAAGGGGACCCACGACTACGCAAAGTTCATCAAACCATCGGAACTGGCACGCTGGGCAAAGAGCGTCGAGCTTCAACCGGACGAACTGATCGGCATGACGTACAACCCGCTCAGCCAGAAATACTCGCTAGGCAACGACACCGCAGTCAACTATCTGATGCACACCGTGAAATCAGCCTGATCCACACCCGGAATTCAACCGGACATTACTTGCGCAAGGCATCCGCCCAGCAGTTTGGAGTCTCGTAGAGACGCACCTGTTCCAGCCGCAACTGATTACCGTAGACATCACGATAAACGGCATCAAGGATGCGAAAGGCTGTTTCAGCGAGATTTTCCGCTGTCGGAATACAATCCAGAACCACCGTCTTGTGCTCCGGCAAGGACGCCAGAAACTCCACCACCGCCACATCGCCGGCATAGACCAGGAAAGCATGATCCCAAAGGTCTACCACATGCCGGCACGCCAGCGACTTGACCTCCGAAAAATCCATGACCATCCCGTTCGCAGGATCTCCTGCCCGCCGGATGACCCCGCCGGAAAGAGTCACCTCGAGCACGTAGCGATGCCCGTGCAAATGCCTGCACTGGCTCTTGTGATCGGGAATTCGATGACCAGCATCGAATTCGAGGCGACGGGTAATGCGCATGACTTCCTCGGGAAAAATTACGGAGCCGATTATATCATCGGGGCTTCACGCACTTTCACGACACGATACAACACAACATGCCTGCGACCTTGAACATCAACGACCACAGCCGGGATAGCGCCGGAATGAAATACGTCTATCCGGTCATTTCGCGACGAGCCGGAGGGGTCTCCGTCGGCATCAACCTGAATACCAACAATGCGTGCAACTGGGCTTGCATCTATTGCCAGGTCCCCAATCTCACCAGAGGCGCCGCCCCAGAAATCGATCTCAACCAACTGGAATCGGAACTCAGGACATTCCTGTTGAGCGCGACCTCGGGGGACTATCTGCTCCGAAACGCCCCACCGGAGGCGAGAACACTGGTCGACGTCGCCTTTTCGGGAAACGGGGAGCCGACCAGCGCATCAGCCTTTCCTGAAGCCGTACGCATTGCCGGAGACGTTCTCGACGAATTTAGCCTATCAACCAAAGTGCGTCTGAGGCTGATCACCAACGGCAGCCTGTTGCACAAGCCCTACGTTCGCGAAGGAATCGCTTTGATCGGAGAACGCGGCGGGGAAGTCTGGTTCAAGATCGACCGGGCATCGCAAGCGGGAACCCTGCAGATCAACGGCATCACCACCACACCCGATAGAATACGAAAAGCTGTCATCACCTGCGCCGGTCTTGCACCGACCTGGGTGCAAACCTGTTTCTTTGCGATTGACGGCCAGGGCATCGACGAACAGGAGTTTGGCGCCTACCTTGAGCTTATCGCGACAATCAAGGACGAAATAAAGGGGGTATTGCTTTACGGTCTTGCCCGGCCATCCCTACAGCCGGATGCAAAAAGGCTTTCGGCACTCAGTACCGAAAGCCTTTCTCAGTTCGCCCGCCGCATCGAGGCAACGGGAATTGACGTTCGTGTAACCCCGTAACGCGTCAGGCCGCTTTCTTCTTGGCCTTGGCCGCCTTCTTCAAGGTCTTGTAAAGATCGGGGTCTTCGCTCTTGAGATAGTCGATGATCTCGACGTCCTCCTTTTTGACCCGCTGAATATCCACCTGCTCGACGTGAACCAGGCGCAGCAACTCGCGGACCGGACGCGGCATATTCCGCCCGCTTTCGTAGCGCGACCCGCCACTTTGGGTCACGCCGATTTTCGACCAGAATTGTTGCTGGTTCAGACCGAGCTTGCGGCGAATTTCGCGCGGCTCTATGGCTTTTTCATTCGCTTTTACAGTGCTCATAGCATGTCCTTTCATGTGTCCTGACCCCCCAAAACAGGCCAATCGCCCTTGACCGGGCCTCGTCTTTATCCAAACCTTGGATATATAACTTTCGTTATATTGCGGCCAGTATAGAACATGAACATATGCGATTGCAAGTGGCATTTATTCATGCTTTCTGGGCAAGTTCAAAGCCGGTCCCGGATCCGAAAATTGCCTTGTGTTTCAAATAACTGATACGTTAGAATCCTCGGTCTTCGTATTAACTGCTGGGATTGTGCATGGCTCTGATAGTTCAGAAGTTTGGAGGCACGTCGGTCGCATCAACGGACCGGATCAAGAACGTTGCCAAACGGGTGGCCCGCTGGAAAGCACAGGGGCATGACATCATCGTGGTCCCGTCGGCAATGTCCGGTGAGACCAACCGGCTTATCGGCCTGGCGAAAGAAATCTCGACGGCCCCCGACCCTCGGGAACTCGACGTAATTGCGTCGACCGGAGAACAAGTCACGATCGGCTTGCTGGCCATGGCACTGAAAGAAGAAGGCGTGAAAGCCAAAAGCTACACCGGCCCCCAGGTTAGAGTGCTCACCGACAGCACCTTCACCAAGGCACGGATCCTGCAAATCGATGACCAGAAGATTCGCAAGGATCTCGCTGACGGAAACGTTGTCGTCGTCGCGGGCTTCCAGGGCGCGGACCAAGACGGAAACATCACCACACTGGGCCGCGGCGGCTCGGACACCTCAGCCGTTGCGCTTGCCGCAGCACTGAAGGCCGACGAGTGCCAGATCTATACCGACGTGGATGGCGTATATACCACCGACCCGCGCGTCGAACCCGCGGCACGCAAGCTCGAGACCATCACCTTCGAGGAAATGCTGGAGATGGCCAGCCTCGGGTCGAAAGTCCTGCAGATCCGCTCGGTCGAATTCGCCGGCAAATACAAAGTGAAACTGCGCGTACTTTCCAGCTTCCAGGATGAAGGCGAAGGTACTCTGATTACTGTTGAGGAAGACAATCAAATGGAACAGCCCATCATTTCCGGTATCGCCTTCAATCGTGACGAGGCCAAGCTGACGGTACTCGGCGTCCCCGATCGTCCGGGCATCGCCTACCAGGTACTCGGCGCGATCGCCGATGCCAACATTGATGTCGACATGATCATCCAGAACGTCGGGCACGATGGAACGACCGATTTCTCGTTCACCGTCAACCGTGGTGAATACACCAAAGCCATGGACATTCTCAAGAGTTCGGCAGAGAAGCTGGGTGCCCGTGGGGTCGTTGGCGACAACAAGATCTGCAAGGTTTCCGCCGTGGGCGTGGGCATGCGCTCCCATCCGGGCGTCGCCAGCAAGATGTTCAACGTCCTTGGCGCAGAGGGAATCAACATCCAGATGATCTCCACCTCCGAGATCAAGATTTCCGTAGTCGTCGAGGAAAAATACCTGGAACTGGCCGTACGTGTTCTGCACAAGGCCTTCGGTCTCGAACAGGCGGAATAATCAACTGCTTTTTGGTTTGACCAGAAGGATCGGAAAGGCTATCATCGCGCCCTTCCGGAGACGTGGCCGAGAGGTCGAAGGCACTCCCCTGCTAAGGGAGCATACGGGCATAAACCTGTATCGAGGGTTCGAATCCCTCCGTCTCCGCCAAAACACAAACCCGATAGCCCGCTATCGGGTTTTGTTTTTTCAGCTCCACCATTGCCCGCACAACCTTTGGATATTCCCATGACGGCCCAAATTCTTGACGGTAACGCCCTTGGACAAAAACTTCGCGCCGATTTCAAGCTGCGCGCCGAAGAACTCGCGGCACAGGGCATTCGCCCCGGTCTGGCGGTGATCCTGGTCGGCGAAGACCCGGCCTCGCAGGTTTATGTACGCAACAAGGTCAATGCCTGCGCCCAAGCCGGATTTCACTCGGAAAAATACACCTTTCCCGCCGACGTCGCGCCGCAGCTCGTGTTCGAGAAGATCGCGGAGCTTAATGCCGACACGAAAATTCACGGCATTCTCGTTCAGTTGCCCCTGCCCAAACATTTCGACGCGGACGCCGTTCTTGACGCGATCGCTCCGGAGAAGGATGTCGACGGCTTCCGCGCGGAGAACGTCGGCGCCCTGATGCAGGGGCAACCCTGCTTCATCCCGTGCACGCCATACGGCGCGATGAAGTTTTTCGAGGAGGCAGGCATCAGCCTCAAGGGCAAGGAAGCCGTCGTCGTCGGCCGTTCAAACATCGTCGGCAAGCCGATGGCCATGCTGCTGATGCACGCAGGCGCCACGGTTACCGTCTGTCACTCGCAAACCCGCGACCTGAAGGCGCACTGCCAGCGCGCGGACATTCTGGTTGCTGCCGTTGGCAAGCCGAAGATGATCACCGGCGACATGATCAAACCCGGTGCAGTGGTCATCGACGTCGGCATCAATCGTCTCCCGGACGGGAAACTTTGTGGCGATGTCGATTTCGAATCGGCCAAGGAAGTCGCCGCGTTCATCACGCCGGTTCCTGGCGGTGTCGGCCCGATGACGATCACCATGCTGCTGGCGAATACGCTGGAAAGCGCGGAACGTGCGGCCAACGCCTAATCCAACGTTTTTTCAGAATCAGGAGACGAAAATGTCGAATCAACCGCTTGTTGGCATCGTAATGGGCTCGGACAGTGACTGGCCGGTCATGCGTGCCTGCGCCGAAACGCTGAAGAAATTCGGCATCGCTTATGAGGCCAAGGTTCTCTCGGCGCACCGCACGCCGGACGCCGCGCTCGAATACGCTGTCACCGCGCAACAACGGGGAATGAAGATCCTGATCGGCGCGGCCGGCGGCGCCGCGCACCTGGCCGGCGTTCTCGCAGCCAAGACCGAACTCCCCGTGCTCGCCGTACCGATGCCTTCCAAGCACCTGCAAGGACTCGATTCGCTGCTGGCCATGGTGCAGATGCCCGGCGGCATTCCCGTGGCGACCTTTGCCATCGGCGAAGCCGGCGCGGCCAACGCGGCCCTGTTCTCCGTTGCCATGCTGGCCTTGGGCGATGCCACCATCGCCGGCAAACTGAGCGACTTCCGCAAGCAACAGACGGAAAAAGTTCTCTCCAAGACTCTGCCTGATCTGCCTTAACCAAGACATGAACGACAACACGACGCCCGTCGATCTGGACCAGGCCGTTCGGCTGCTGCAAGCCGGCGAGCTCGTGGCGTTCCCGACAGAGACGGTGTACGGGCTGGGGGCCGACGCCGCCAACCCGGACGCCGTGGCCAAGATATTCGCCGCCAAGGGACGTCCGGTCAACCACCCACTGATCGTTCATCTGCCCGGCGCCGGCCATCTCGACCAATGGGCGCAGGACATTCCGCAGGAAGCGTGGGATCTGGCGGAAGCCTTCTGGCCCGGGCCGCTCACGCTGATCCTCAACCGCAAGAACGCCGTTCCCGATGCCGTCACTGGCGGGCAGGATACCGTCGGCGTGCGCGTCCCCTCGCATCCGCTGGCCCTTGCCCTGCTGCGGGCTTACGCCCAGGCAGGCGGCGGGAAAAATGGACTGTGTGGCATCGCCGCCCCCTCGGCCAATCGCTTTGGGCACATCAGCCCCACCGACGCAGCGCATGTGCGCGAGGAACTTGGCGATGCGGTCGCCCTGGTTCTGGATGGCGGCCCGTGCGATGTAGGAATAGAGTCAACCATCATCGATCTCTCGCGCAATGGCCAGGCGCCGCGTCTGCTGCGCCCCGGCCACATCACGCCGGAACAGATCGCCGAGGTCATCGGCGAGTTTCCGGAGCTGCCGGAGACGATGCAAAGCGCTCACACGCCCCGCGTTTCCGGATCGCTCGACGCACACTACGCTCCGCGCACCGCCATGCAAATGGTCGCCGCCGGCGACGTCGCGCAAGTCCTCGAAACATTCCAGGAAGCCGGCAAGCGTTGCGGCGTCCTGCTGCATACAGTCGTTTCGCCCCTGCCTGCTGTTCTCTCGCTCTGCCTGCTCCCCGACGCACCCGAAGGTTATGCCCGTGCCTTGTATTCGGCGCTACGCGAACTCGACCGTGGCGGCAACGACATCATTCTCGTCGAGAACATTCCCCAGGAGCCGGCCTGGGCGGCCGTAGCCGACCGGCTGCGACGCGCCGTCTGCGGCTCAGGCAAACGGTAATTCCCAGCAATACCCGCGTCAGCGGCCGCCCCACGGCATCACGGGTACCGTGGAGATGCTGTTGGCCGGCGCGCCTTCGATCAGCTTGCGGCTGATCGCCAGATAGACCAGCGTCCGGTTCGCCTCGTCCCACATGCGGATGACGCGCGTTTCCTTGAACAGGATCGAGGTATCCTCGCTGAACACCACGGCGTTCTTCGGCAGCTTCGCCGGAATGCTGATCGGCCCGGTCTGACGGCAAGCCAGCGAGAACTGCGAAGGATCCTGCGCCAGGCCCAGGCTGCCGCTGATACCCCCGCTCCGCGCCTGACTGACGTGACAGGTCACACCGGGAATCAGCGAATCACCGAACGATTCCACGCACACCTTGTGATTGGCGCCCAGCAGCTTCCATTCGGTGGTCACGCAACCGATAGTTTCGGCCGTGGCACCAGTAACGAACGAGGAAACGAGCGCCGACGCACAACCCCACCGCCACATGACGCCGGCACGGAAGATCGCAGTGTCAGCCACGTGCCTTGTCCTTGATCCGCCCGGCCATCGCCATGAACGCGAGAATGCACAGTCCGTGCAGCACTGTCATGACGATCAGTTCGCCAGCGACAAACTGCCGCAAGAGGTCGAGCCCCGCCGCATCTGTACCCACGGAGGCTAGACGCAACAACACCTGCAGGACAACGTCGATCAGCAGAAAAGCCGGCCAGGCAAGCGCCATTTCCTTCCCGACGAGGTTCCGACCGTTCCGCCGGCGAAACAGCTGACAGACGTAAAGCGTCGACGCGGCCAGTGCCGCGCTCGTGATCACCAGCGTGCTGCTTCGGGTGAAATAGAAGGCCAGCAGCAAGCCACCGACCAGCGCCAACAGGTAAGCTGCGGAAAAACGCAGAATCAATCCACCAAGGGTCATGCACGCTCCACTTCTGAGGGGACCGCATTCCGGCGCAGGAAGCGATCACGATTACGAGTGATGTAGACGCCGCCGAAGACGCAGACGGCACCAGCCACCTGCATCAGCCCGAACGTCTCGCCGAGAAGGAAGTACGCCGCGACGACGGCAAACACTGGCGTCAGGTTATTGAATACCGATGCACGCGAAGTGCCAAGCACCCCCGAGCCCCAGATCCAGAGGAAATTGCCGAGACAGAGGCCGAAAACCGCGGAGAACACCACGCTTCCCCACGCCGACGCCGGCAACGCCGTCCACGCCACACTGCGCATCTCCGGCATGGAAACGGCCAGCAGCATGAGCGTCGTCACGATCATCATCGACGCGGTGACCTGATAGGTCGAATAACGCTCGAGCAATTCCTTCGAAAACACCGTGTAATAGGCGTAGCCTACCTGCGAGAGCAGCACGAGAAACGCGCCGAGCAGATGGTGCCCCGCCAGGCTCACCTCCTTGCCGGCGCCGATGACGATCAACACGATTCCGGCCATTGAACAGGCCATGCCGACGACAACGGCCCGGTTGATCGTGTCGAAACCGAAGAAGCGGTTCATCAACAACACGAACACTGGCAACAGGCAGAACATGAAGGCCGCGTTGCCGGAGGTCGTCCGCTGGATGCCCTCGGTAAAGAATATCTGGAAAACGAAGAAACCGAAGATGCTCGTGCGCACCAGCACGCCCAGATCCGCACGTGACGGACGGCGCCAGGACCCCGACAACCACAGGGCGAACAGCGCAAAGAGGCTGCCGACGACCATGCGGGCGACGTTGTAGGGCAAGGGTGGAATATGCTGCAGACCAAGCTTGATCACCGGCGGGTTCATCCCCCACATCAATGCCACGAGCAGCAGCATGCATTCGGCCAGGCGAACGCGCGATTTGTTGTTTGCAGCTTCGGTCAAGGCAACGACATCCAACAGAGGGAAAAAAAGAGCGCCCCGGCAGCGCAGGGCGCGTGTTCAATTACTTGCCGCTTCGCGTTTTCGCGTTGTTCGACGACGGATCACGTCGCTGGCAGCGCGGATCGACAAACGCTTGTTCCAGCCGTATCCACGCGGGACCCGGCGAGGTCTGCGCACACACGGTCGCACCGGTCACGCTGCGCCACTGATACCACGGTGCCGGGCCGGCAACAGCCACCGTAGACGCCGCAAGGAACAAAGCCGGCAATAACCACTCAAAAACCTTCACGGAAGCACCTGTCCGATTCGCTTCAAGAAGTGCCTATTGTATTGTCAAAAAACGTCGAGAGGTCGATATGCGCCGCCAAGATCAACTGAGCCCGATTATTCCGGCCAGCGAGATAACCCCACGCGATATCTTCGAGCAGCGCCGCTCGTTGATCCGGGCCGCCGCGGCCGGGGCTTTCGGCGCTGCGTTGTCGCCGTTCTTCGCCCGGCAAGCCTTTGCCCAATCCGCTGGGCCGACCCCCTCGCCCAACGCCAACAGCGACAAACTCGCGGCGGCCGTCAACGCGCAATACTCGACCAAGGAAAAGCTGACGCGCTACAAGGACGTCACCAGCTACAACAACTTCTACGAGTTCGGTACCGACAAGGGCGATCCCGTCCAGCACGCGCACACGCTGATCACCCGGCCCTGGACCGTGGCCGTCGAGGGGCACGTGCGCAACCCCAAGGTTTACGACATCGACGAGTTGCTCAAGCTGGCCCCGCTGGAGGAGCGTATCTACCGCCTGCGCTGTGTCGAAGGCTGGTCGATGGTGATCCCCTGGATCGGCGTTTCGCTGTCGGAACTGATCCGCAAGGTCGAGCCGACCGGCAACGCCAAGTACGTCGAATTCATTTCGCTCGCTGACAGGAAGCAGATGCCTGGCATTTCTTCCCCGGTACTCGAATGGCCGTACGTCGAGGGGCTGCGCCTCGACGAGGCGATGCATCCGCTGACGCTGCTCACGTTCGGTCTCTACGGTGAAGTGCTGCCGAAGCAGAACGGCGCTCCTGTGCGCCTGGTCGTCCCCTGGAAATACGGCTTCAAGAGCGCCAAGTCGATCGTGCGCATCCGTTTCACGGAGACCGAGCCGAAGAACAGTTGGCAGGTCGCCGCGCCGAATGAATACGGCTTCTACTCCAACGTCAATCCGGGCGTCCCGCACCCGCGCTGGAGCCAGGCCACCGAACAGCGCATCGGCGAAGGCGGCGGCAGCGTTCTCTTCCCGCCCAAGCGCAAGACGCTGATGTTCAATGGTTACGCCGAACAGGTCGCCTCGCTCTACACCGGGATGGACTTGAAAAAATACTACTGAACGATCGATGCGCCCCCTCGACATTTTGCGCCCGGCGGTATTCGTTGCCTCCTTGCTGCCGCTGGCGCGCCTGGTCTGGCTGGGCTGGCACGACGACCTGACGGCGAATCCGTTCGAGTTCGTCACCCGCTCGACGGGGACTTGGGCACTGGTCTTTCTCTGCCTGACGCTGTCGATGACCCCGGCGAAACGGCTCACCGGGCTCTCGCAATGGATCCGGTTCCGGCGCATGCTCGGGCTGTACAGCTTCTTCTACGCCATACTGCATTTCAGCCTGTGGTTTTGGGTCGACCACATGCTGGATGTTCAGGCAATGTGGCAGGACGTGCTTGAACGGCCATTCATTGCTGCGGGATTCACAGCCTTCGTTTTGCTGATCCCGCTGGCAGTCACTTCGACCAACGGCATGATGCGCTGCCTTGGTCGTAACTGGGTGCGGTTGCACCGTCTGGTGTACGTCATCGCCATCGCGGCGATCCTGCACTACTGGTGGCACAAGGCCGGCAAGAACGATTTCGGCACCGTCAGCATCTACGCCGGTGTCGTCACCTGGCTGCTGGGCGTCCGTCTGTGGTGGGCCTGGCGCAGACGCGCCCAATAGCCCCCTTGGCCGTCAGCCGTGGCGCAATTTCAGCGCCAGCACGGTCCCCGCCAGAACGACTGTCACGCTGTTGGCGACAATGATCGGCCATGAACCGAGCAGCACACCGTACAACAGCCACAGGCTCACCCCGCCCGTAAACAGGATGTACATGCGCAGTGAAATGTCCTTGGTGTGGCGGGTCGTCCAGATTTGCCAGACCTGCGGGACGAAGGAAATAGTGGTCAGGACGGCTGCGCCATAGCCGATCCATTCGGTGGAGATCATGGGAGGTTCCGATGCGGGAGGGTCAATCGACGGCCGCGATGCGCGGCCAGTGCGAAGGATACCGGAAACCCCATCAGCCAGCGCGGCATGCTGGCGGAACAGCGTAAAACCGTGCAATCAACTCCGGAAATATCAAGCTGCCGAAATTCCCCGAGTGCATGACACTCGGGCCCAGTCGCTGCCGCCGCTCGTCGGCCCTGGCACACCACGACTTTCCCGACCATTCCAAAAAGCGAGGATTTCCATGTTGAAACTTGGCACCGCCACCCTGTCGCAACTGCCGTCCGGCGTCGCCCGCCCCTCCTACGACCGTTCGCAAGTAAGCGTCGGCATTGTCCACTTCGGCACCGGCGGCTTTCATCGCGCCCATCAGGCAATGTACCTCGACCAGCTGATGAATCAGGGTCTGGCGCTCGATTGGGGTATCTGCGGCGTCGGCGTCATGCCCGCCGATCAGCGCATGCGCGATGCGCTCAAATCCCAGGACGGACTGTACACGCTCGTCACCAAGCACCCGGACGGCAACTACGAGGCACGCGTGATCGGTTCGATCGTCGATTACCTTTACGCCCCGGATGACGTCGAGAAAGTCATCGAGACCCTCGCCGCGCCAAGCACGCGCATCGTCTCGCTGACCATCACCGAAGGCGGCTACAACTTCCATCACGTCACCGGCGAGTTCGATTTCGACACGCCGGCGATCGTCAATGATCTCGAGGGATCGACGGCCCCGGCCACCGTCTTCGGCCTCGTCACCGAAGCCCTGCGGCGGCGGCGCGAGCGGAATATCGCTCCCTTCACCGTGATGAGCTGCGACAACATCCAGTCCAACGGCGACGTCGCCAGGAAGATGTTCACCGCCTTCGCCCTGCGCAAGGATCCGGCGCTCGGCGACTGGATCACCACCCATGTCGCTTTCCCCAATGCAATGGTCGACCGCATCACTCCCGTCACCGCGCCGAGCGACATCGAACAGTTCGCCCAGCGCTTCGGCATCGACGACGCCTGGCCGGTGGTCTGCGAACCGTTCACCCAATGGGTGCTGGAAGACCACTTCCCGCTCGGCCGTCCGCCCTACGAGCAGGCAGAGGTCCAGCTGGTCAAGGACGTCGTACCCTACGAGCTGATGAAGCTGCGCCTGCTCAACGCCAGCCACCAGGCGCTGACCTACTTCGGCTACCTTGCCGGCTACCGCTACGCCCATGAAGTCACCCAGGACCCGCTGTTCGAGACCTTCCTGCTCAACTACATGGAGCGTGAAGGCACACCGACGCTGATGCCCGTTCCCGGCGTAGACCTCGATCTCTATCGGCGCACGCTGATCGCCCGCTTCGCCAACCCGGAAGTTCGCGACACCCTCGCCCGCCTCTGCGCCGAAAGCTCCGACCGCATCCCGAAGTGGCTGCTACCGGTGGTGCGCGCCAATCTCGCCAGCGGCGGCGAGATCCGGCGCAGCGCCGCAGTCGTCGCCAGCTGGGCGCGTTACGCCGAGGGCAAGGATGAACAGGGCGAACCGATCACTGTCGTCGACCGGATGAAGGACGAACTGATGCAGATCGCTGCCAACAACCGCCAGAACATCACCGCCTTCATCGAGAACCGGGCGGTGTTCGGCGACCTTTGCGACAACCCGCGCTTCGTCGAAGCCTATACCGAGGCATTGACCAGCCTGTACGAAGTCGGCGCGAAGGAAACAGTGCGTCGCTTCGCCTGACCCGGAACCGATCCGGGAAACGGGTAAAAAAATCGGCAGGGCGTGCGCTCAAAAACGGGGGAGAAACCACACGCAAAGCGCCCTGCCGCATAAAACCTCTCAAAAGCCTTTCGCCACGGCGTAAAATTTTGCACAATCACGTGCAAAAACCGACCTGACATTGCCGGGCCGTCGACGCATAGTGATAAAAACTTGTTGAACCCCCGGCGACCCGCCTGCCACAAAAAAAACAACACAAAGAGAACAGAGGGCGCACGGGCAGATTGCACCATCCAGCAGTGAGGGGCATTACCAATGAACACCAGGCCTTTGCGCGAGGTCATCGCCACGCCGCTTGAACGCGACTTTCTCGTTTTTTGCCATGACTACCCGTTCCACTACACGGGCTGGCATTACCACCCGGAATTCGAAATCCACCTGATCCGCCGCTCGTCCGGCCTGCGCTACGTCGGCACGCACGTCGGCCAGTTCGACGTCGGCGACCTGGTGATGACCGGGGCCAACCTGCCGCACATGTGGGTCACCGACGGCGCCCGCGACGAACTGCCCAACGGACGCATCGAGATCGCCGAGCGCGATCTGGTCATCCAGTTCAGCGGCGCCTTTGCGCATAAATGCGTGACCGAATTCGTCGACTGCGCGGCCTTTTCGACGCTGCTCGACGAATCACGTGCGGGCATCAAGTTCTCCGATGCCGCCTCGCAGGCCGCTTGGCCGCTGCTGCACGAACTGCTCACGGCCACCGGCATGAACCGGCTGATCACCTTCTTCCGCATCGTCAGCCTGCTCAGCGACGACAGCGCGCGGCAACCGCTGTCGCTGGTCCTGCCGAAGACCGATGGCATCCAGATGAGGCGGCTGAACAACATCCTCAACTACATCGCCGAAAACTACAGCCGCTCCGACCTCTCCTGCCGCGAGATCGCCGAGCGCGAGCACATGCAGCTCTCCGCCTTCTCCCGCTTCTTCGACCGGCACGTGCGCTGCACCTGCCTGGAGTACCTCAACCGGATGCGCATCTACAAGTCCTGCCAGATGCTGATCGAGACGGACTCGTCGGTCACCGCGATTGCCTATGACGTCGGCTACGACTCCCTGTCGACGTTCAACCGGAATTTCACCCGCTACATGGGCGTGTCACCGACAAAATTTCGCACCGACCGCACCTCCTCGCCGGAATCACTGAACGCGCATCGCAACCGCATGAGCGGCGTCGGGCATATCGCGCTGGCGTGAAAACGATGTAAGAAATTGCATAGCACTGCAAAATTTTCGCATAGAGAACGATGCAGACGCTTTGTAATCTTCCCAGCGCTGACCCGACTACGGGAAAACAAAAAACGCCCAGTCGAAAAGTCGCACGCAGCACAGCGGAAATACCCAACCAACATAATTGAGGAGGCACGAACAATGAAAAGGTTTCTCGCAGTTGCCATGATCACCGCCGGCATCCTGGGAATGAGCGGCGCGGCCCAGGCCCAAGCCGCCAAGCCCCTGAAGATCGGCTTTTCCAACCGCACCCTGAACGGCGCCTTCTTCAACGGCCTGACCGAGTACATGAAGATCAGCGCCAAGAAGGCCGGCTACGAGATCGTCGCCACCGACGCCGCAGGCAACATGAACAAGCAGATTTCCGACGTCGAGGACATGCTTTCGCAGGGCATCGACATCCTGGTACTCAACCCGCAGGACCCGGCCGCCGGCGTCAACATCGTCAAGAAGGCCACGGCCAAGGGCATCCCGGTCGTCAACCTCGACAGCGACATCAGCCTCGACGCCCCGGTGATCACCCGCGTGATGGCCAACAACCCGGTCAACAACAAGATGCTCGGCGAATACGCGGTCAAGCTGTTCGGTGACAAGCCGATCAACGCCGTGATCATCAGTGGCAACCAGGGCAACCTGGTCGGCGCCGCCCGCCGCGACAACTTCATCGCCGCGGTCATGGAAGAGCAGATGCGCCAGTACGGCCGCACCAACTTCACGGTGCTGACGCAAGGCTGGGGCAACTGGGACCAGCAGGGCGGACTGAAGGCGATGGAAGACGCGCTCGTCGCGCACGGCGACAAGATCAACGCCGTCTATACCGAGATGGACGACATGGCGCTCGGCGCGATCCGTGCTCTGAAGGCGTCCGGCAAGCTGAAGAACGTGACGGTCATCGCCCACGACGGCTACAAGAAGGGACTGGAATCGATCAAGAACGGCGAACTCAAGGCCACCGCCTCGAACAACCCGAAGGCGCTCGCCGAGAAGGTCATGGAAGTTATCAAGGACTTCAAGGCTGGCAAGACCAAGTTCAGCGACTATGAATTCATCACCCCGATCCTGATCACCAAGGACAACGTCGACAAGTACTACGACAAGGACTCGATCTACTGATCAACGGTGCGGCGGACGGGGCCTTTTCCGGCCCGGCCCGCCGTTTTTTTCATCCAGGCGCCTGACAACAACAACTCCAGGGCAACACGGCAACAGAAGGAAGGGTGAGCATGACAGCTCAAGCGATCGTCGCCGAAGGCATCCAGAAAAGCTTTGGCGGCATCAAGGCCTTGCGTGGAATCAATTTCTCGGCGGACGCCGGAACCATCCACGCGATCGTCGGCGAAAACGGTGCCGGCAAATCGACGCTGATGAAAATTCTCTCCGGCATCTACATCCGCGACGCCGGACGCATCACCTGTTTCGGCGAAGAAGTCCATTTCACCTCGCCGCAGCAAAGCATGGCCTGCGGCATCGGCATCGTGCACCAGGAACTGGCGCTGGCCCCCGACCTGTCGGTGGCCGAGAACATCTTTCTCGACGACCTCGGCCAGGGCGGTCGCCTCGTCGACTGGAAGGAACTCAACCGCAAGGCCGGTGAACTGCTCCGTGCCTTCGGTTACGACATCGACCCGCGCACGCGCGTCGGCGACCTCAGCGTCGCCTACCAGCAAATGGTCGAGATCACCAAGTCATTGGCCAAGGACGTGCGCATCCTGATCCTCGACGAGCCGACCGCCGTCCTCGCCGATCCGGAAGTCGACGTCCTCTTCGAGAACCTGCTGCGCCTCAAGCAGCGCGGCGTCACCATTCTCTATATTTCGCACCGCCTGCAGGAACTGTTCCGCATCGCCGACCGGATCACCGTGGTCAAGGACGGCGAAACCGTCGGCCAGCTCGATCCGAAGACCTGCAGCGAACACGACATCATCACCATGATGGTCGGCCGGGAAATGACCTCGCTGTTCCCGGAACGCTCGACACCGAGCGACGAAATCTATTTCGAGATTCGCCACCTGAACCGTCCCGGCGTGCTGGAAGACATCAACATCCAGGTGCGCAAGGGCGAAGTCGTCGGCCTCGCCGGGCTGGTCGGCTCCGGGCGCACCGAAATCGCCGAATGCGTCTTCGGCATCGCCCGCCACTCGCAGGGCGAAATCCTCAAGGGCGGCCAACCGGTGCACGTCAAGCATCCCGCCGACGCGGTCGCCCAGGGCATCGGCCTCGTGCCGGAAGACCGCAAGCTGCAGGGCGCCGTGCTCAACCTGCCGATCGAACAGAACATCACGCTCTCCAAGCTCGGCGGTGTCTCCCGCTTCGGCATCCTGAACAAGAAAGAAGAACGCGGCATCGCGCAACACCTTCGTGAACTGCTGCGGATCAAGCTCGGCCGCCTGACCGACCCGGTGTCCAGCCTGAGCGGCGGCAACCAGCAGAAGGTCGTACTCGGCAAGTGGATCAACGCCAACTGCGACGTGCTGATCTTCGACGAACCGACGCGCGGCGTCGACGTCGGCGCCAAGTCGGAAATCTACGCCGTGATTCACCGCCTCGCCCAGGAAGGGCGGGCCATCCTGGTCATTTCCTCGGAGCTGGTCGAACTGATCGGCCTGTGCCACCGCGCCTACGTGCTCAGCGAAGGCCGGATCACCGGCGAAGTTGCCGGCGAGACGATGACCGAACAATCCATCATGTCCCATGCCATTCCCCGCCGCGTGGCCCAGGCCGCCCATTGAGGAGAACGACGATGAACTCGACCACCCTGCCCCAACAAACCGCCGCCCAGACCCCTGCCTCGCGAGGCCCAGGTCTTGCAAAGCTTCTGCTCGATCAATCCTCGCTGATTGTCTTCATCGCGATGCTGCTGGTTTCGGCCTTTCTCTCCGACCGTTTCCTGAGCGTCGACAACATCACCAACATCCTGCGCCAGAGCGTGCCGCTCGGCGTCGTCTCCCTCGGCCTGCTGTTCGTCATCCTCACCGGCGGCATCGATCTCTCGGTCGGCTCGGTAATGGCCCTCGTCTCGGTCACCGTCGCGCTCGTCGTACCGGAACAAGGACTGTTTGTCGGCATCGTCGCCGGCATCCTGGCCGGCGCCCTGTGCGGCGTATTCTCCGGCACACTGGTGGCCACCTTCCGCATCGCCCCGTTCATCGCCACCCTGGCGACGATGACCGTGGCGCGCGGCGTGGCGCTGATCGTCTCGAAAGGACAGCCTATCTTCATCGATGACACAGCGTTCAACGACTTCGGCGTTGCCAGCTGGTTCGGCATCCCGACGACGTTCTACCTGCTGATCGTCTGCTTCCTCGTCACCCTGTTCCTCTACCGCAAGACCGTTTTCGGCCGGCTGACCCTATCCATCGGCAGCAACGAGACCGCCACCCGTTTCGCAGGAATACGCGTCGCTTACTACAAGTTCGGTGTCTACGCCCTGTGCGGCCTCGCCTGCGGCATCTCCGGCGTGGTCGCCTCGACACGCACCGGCGTCGGTTCGCCGATCCTGGCCATCGGCTTCGAACTCGACGCGATCGCCGCCGTCGTGGTCGGCGGCGCCAGCCTCGCCGGCGGACGCGGCACGGTGTTCAATACCCTGATCGGCGTGATGATCCTCTCGATCATCTCGAACATCATGAACCTGATGAACATCCCCGGTTACCACCAGCAAGTGGTCAAGGGCGCCATCATCATCCTCGCCGTGATGCTCGAAAGCCTGAAGGGCCGCATCGGCAACAAGCACTGATTTCCTCTCCAGCGGCACGATTCGGGGCGGACGCTTTGCGCCGCCCCGCTTTTTTTGTCCCTTCGCATTTGCCAACACGATTTCAGAACGGCATCATTCCCGACCTCACCCATCTGCACTGCCGTATGCACACCACCCGTCCGTCATTCCGGCGAAAGCCGGAATCCAGATTTCCGGAGCACAAACTGGATCCCGGCCTGCGCCGGGATGACGGAGCACTCGCGATGTGCGCATCCGGCGACCCTATCTGCGAGCACAAGCCATGACGCTTCTTCCGGGAACACTCATCACCGCCCACTGCCTGCTTTTCGACATGGACGGCACGCTGGTCAATTCCACCGCCGCCGTCGAGCGCGTCTGGGGGCGTTGGGCCGCCGGGCACGGCATTTCCTTCGACGATTTCCGCCACACGATGCACGGCCGCCGCGCCATCGACATCATGCGCGGCATCGTTCCGCCCCACCTCGACGCCGAAACCGAACTGCAGACCATCGATTCCGAGGAGCTGGTCGAAACCGACGGCATCGTGCCGATCCCCGGCGCGGCCGAACTGCTCGCCAGCCTGCCGCGCGACCGCTGGGCACTGGTCACCTCCGCGCAGTTGCCGCTGGCCCGCGCGCGCATGGGCGCGGCGGGTCTGCCGATGCCTGACACGGTCGTCTCCGCCGACGACATCAGCGAAGGCAAACCCAACCCCGGCTGCTACCTGCTCGCCCTCGACCGGCTTGGCCAGCGCCCGGAACACGCCGTGGTCTTCGAAGACGCTCCGGCCGGGATCGCCGCCGGAATCGCCGCCGGCTGCCAGACCATTGCGATCAGCGGCAGCACCCACGCCACGGCAGACGCTTCGGTCCCCAGCCTGGCCGATTTCACCCGCCTCGTGCTGGAAAAGATCGACGACGCCTCAGGACTCCATCTGCGCGTTGTGCCCGCCTGAATTACCCGACAATCAATCGATTGGCCACCGCGCGCAGCTCCGGAAGCAATCCAAGCGCCAACGACAACTGCCCGCGCAGCACGCGGTGAATTTCCGCTTCATCCGGTGACGACGCCATGGCGCAGTTTTCGGTCGCCTGCGCGTCGCCGGCCGATTCCGCCAGCGGCTGGGCGGCGTCGAGCGCCGCAGCCAGGCCCTCCAGTGCCACGACCAGGTAATCGGCCGCCGCAACCGCATCCGCCAGCGGCACGTGCTCCGCGTTGCGGTGCGCTCCAAGCGCCGAGAGATAGTTCAGCAGCGTATGCGACAGCACCAGAAAGCGAATGCCGGCGGGCACGTTGCGGCTAACCCGCGCCGGCTCGGCGAAAGCCGCATTGAGCGCGCCGGAATACGCCGCATCGGCGTTGTGCGCATTGCGGCGGGCGATGCGGTAGGCCAGATCGTCCTCCTTCCCGACCACCCCGTACTGCCCCATGATCGCCAGGAAATATCCTGCCTGCGCCCGCAATGACGCCGCGGCCAGCTTCGGCAGCTTCGGCGCGTTCCAGCTGGGCAGGACGCGCCAGACGGCCAGCCCGGCGATCACGCTGCCAGCCAGCGTATCGAGCAGGCGCGGCACGATCAGGCCGTAGCCATCGCCGACCTGGTTGAAGGAGAGCATGACGAAAATGGTGATCGCCGCGGTAGCCAGGGCGTAGCGCCGGGTACGCAGGAGAAAGAACGCCACGGCCGCCAGCACGACGAACAGCGCCTGCAACAAGGGTGCCGGAAAGAGTCCGAGCAGCGCCCAGCCGATGACCAGGCCGAGTACCGTGCCGCCGACGCGCTCGACCAGCCGGACAACGGTCGCCGCGTACTGCGGCTGGCAGACGAAGACAATCGTCAGCAGAATCCAGAAGCCGTAACTGTCGCCCGTCGCCGACATCAGGGCAAACCCGGCGAGCAGCGACAAGCTCAAGCGAACTGCATGCCGGATTACCGGCGAGGAAAGCGTCAGATGCGCTTTCAGGCGCGCCGCCGCCTGCGACGCGCTGCGCAGCGACGAGTCCTGCAGCGCCGTGTCGGCCGGCATGCGATCAAACGCCTTGTCCCGCACCCCGGCGATTTCCTCGTTCATCGCCCGCAGGTTGGCGGCCAGCGCCCGCAGCGCGCGGCGCGCGCGCAACAGCGTAGCGCCGTCACCCCGATCATTCGTCGCATCCGCATGATCCACGGCCGCAAGCAAGTCTTCGACGGCGCGCTCCGTCGCCCGTTTGCGCGACCATTCGGCGCGCGTCCGGATCGCTTCGGCCAGCGACAGGCAATCGCGCCCCATCAACTCCAGCACGCGCTCGCAGCGGTACAACACGTCACTGTGAAAAAAGCTCTCAACCAGCAGATCGTAGTTCTCGTGCGACGAACTCGCCCGCTCATGCACATCCTGCGCGACGAAGAACTGGTGCAACGCGGCACGCAGCCAGTCCGGCATCGTGCCCGGACGATGCCGGCTGAACAGGCTCTCCTTCGTCGCATTCAGCGCCTCGACAACCCGACCGTTATGCAGCGCCAGATCCAGACGCCGCTGTTCCAGGTCGATCCCGCGCACCGGCAGGAACATCCGTGCCTTCAGTTCCAGATAACGCCCCAGCGCGTCGTACAGCCGCGCCAGATTCAGCTCGACCGCCAGCATCGGAAACGCCGCTGCCCACGCCACCGAAATGACGCCGTACCACGCCGCACCGACGAGAAGCTGCATCACCTGCGACTGCTCGACCGGCGGGCCGCCATGCGGCTGCAACGCCAGCGCGGTATAGATCGACATGATCAGCGTCGCCGCCGCGATCGTCCGGTAGCGGTCGCCCAGCGCCCCGAGCAAGGTCAGCGTAAACGCGGCGATCGCCAGCACCGCCGCCAGTGCGACCGGCCGATCGAAACTCGCCTCGACCGCCAGGATCACCGCCGCGAAGCACAGCAGCGTCAGGCTCTGCGTGGCGAGGCGTCCGCGCCAGTGATCGTCCGTTTCCGCCAGCGCGCTGGCGATCACCCCGAGCAGCAGCGGAATCGCCAGACGCACCTGATCCGTCGCCAGGCACCACAGCATCACGCCCACCAGCGCCACCGTGGTGCGCACGCTCGACGAAAACGTCTCGCGGATCCGCCCCTGCCGCCACAATTGCCATCCCAGGCTTTTGATCATTCCGCGAACTCCAAACGCAAAAAAGCCGCTTCGTCAAGCGGCCGGAAAAAAAACATGGCTAAAAACCCTAAGGAAACGCTGAAATATTCGTCACCCCGGCGAAGGCCGGGGTCCAGTTCGTTGAATTTTCTGGATTCCGGCCTTCGCCGGAATGACGAATCTTCAATAAATCAGCGCTTCCCTAATCGGATTTGAATCCGCGCCTGGCAATTATGCCCCGAAAACCGCGAGAGTTTGTCGGTCGATTTCGGCACTTTTTCCGGTCGCCACCTATCGGACTTGACCACGTCGGCTGCAAATTCCCAGTAGATAGTTGTGTGGAACCATCCGCCTTTGATGCTATTCAAAGCACCCTGAATAGGGTTTTTAAAAATGCTACTATTAGAACCAATGAAAACAGGAGGCGGTTATGGCCCACCAAATATTGTCTGAAACGGCAGCAAGCATTTCCGAGTTAAAGCGCAACCCTATGGGTACTGTTGCCGCTGGAGAGGGATTTCCTGTGGCGATCCTGAACAGGAACGAGCCAGCTTTCTATTGCATTCCGGCTCGCGCATTCGAGAGCATGATGAATCGCCTGGAGGATTTGGAATTGAATGCTGTTGCGGATGCTCGTGCAGGTCAGAAGCGAGTGAAGGTCAAACTCGATGAGCTATGAGCTCGAGTTTCTTGAAGAGGCGCTGGCCGAATGGCATCGCCTGGATGGCTCCATCAAGGCTCAGTTCAAGAAAAAACTGGCGGAGCGCCTAGTTGAGCCGCGGCTGCCATCCGCCAAGCTTTCGGGGCACCCCGACCGCTACAAAATAAAGTTGCGCAGTATCGGCTATCGGCTCGTCTACGAAGTTCAAGACGGCCAATTGCTCGTGCTGGTCGTAGCCATAGGTAAGCGCGACAAGAATGCGGTCTACAAAACTGCCGAGGGGCGTTGACTCCGCACGCGTAACCAAGGAGCAATGGAGAACCAAAAAACAAAAAGGCCTCTCCAAAGAATGGCCTAACTTTTTGATTTTACTGGTGCCCCCGGTCGGAATCGAACCAACACCTGATGATTACAAATCAACTGCACGACCTTCATGCTACGGGGGCCACCGCGTGTTGCGGAGGCGCGAATTATAGCTGAAGAGAATCCGCGCCGCACCCGCGCGGCTATAATCCTCCGATCCCACGATCATGGACACGGTACCGCATGGCAACGCTCACCAATCCCTCGGAAATCGCGCGGGAAACGCTGAAGCAGCTTTTGTCGCGACGCCTGGCGCCGTCGCCCGAAAACTACCGGGCGATCTACAACGAGATCGCCGGCGTGCAGGAACGACCAAGCGGTTCCGGCGCGGACCGCGAATTCAAGGCGCTATGGCAGTCCCTGCCACGGGAAACGCCGGCGCAGCAACGCCTTGCGCGGCAACTCGACCAAGCGTTGAAAAGTGAAGACTGGGACGAGTTCCGCACGCCGCTGGTCGAGTTCATCCGCGAGCACAGCAGCGAAGCCGACCAGCCGTGGAACGAACTCATCACCGAATTGCTCCGCCAATGGGAAGCCAAGCAGAGCGGACTGACCCAGGCGCGCAAGCGCGAGTCGCTCGACCGTGTCCTCTCGGCGGGCGGAACGAACAGCGAACTGCTGTTCGGCCGGCTGCAGAATCTCGTCCGCTCGTGGTCTTCGAACGAAGCCGCGTCCGACGAAATCGAACTCGTCGCGCCCGCTGAAGAAGCCGCAAGCGCAGCGGAAACCCCCGCCCGCTCGCCGACCATGCCGCTCAGCCGCGCCAGCGAACTGCTGGCCGAAGTCCGCGAGGGCTTCGCCTTCACCCTGGAAACCATTCTCACCACCCAACTGGGCGACGAACCGGATCTGGCCAACCAGGCCAAAACGCTCGCCGCCGCTGTCCGCGCGGCAACGACACTCAAGATGCTCAACGAGCTGATGAGTGACATCAAGCGCTTCGCCTACCGGCTCGAGTTCGTCGCCGAAGACCGCGCCGAGTTGCGCTCCGGCACCCTCAGCCTGCTGCAACTCGTCATCGAGAACATCAGCGAACTCGTCGCCGACGACCGCTGGCTGAACGGCCAGATCGAGATCGTGCAGGAAATCGTCGCCCGCCCGATGAACCTGCGCACGATCCACGACGCCGAGCAGCGCTTGAAGGAAGTCATCTTCAAGCAGAGCCAGTTGAAACACAGCCTGAGCGAAGCCAAGGAAGCGCTGAAGCAGCTGCTCGCCGGCTTCGTCGATCACCTCGCTGAATTCGCCGACTCCACCTCCGACTACCACGACAAGATCGAGGTCTGCGTCACCCGAATCAGTCAGGCCGAGGACATCACCCAGCTGGAAGACGTGATGGCCGAGGTCATCCGGGAAACGCGCACCGTCCAGCTCAACGCGCAGCGGTCCCGCGACGAGTTGCGCGCCACCCGCCAGCGCGTCGAGGAAGCCGAACGGCGCGTCAACGAACTGCAGGTCGAACTCGACAAGGCCAGCCGGCTGGTCCGCCACGACCAGCTGACCGGCGCCCTCAACCGCCGCGGCTTCGACGAGATCTACGACAGCGAAGTCGCCCGCGCCCGCCGCCGCCAGTCGCCGCTGTGCGTTGCTTTGCTCGACATCGACAATTTCAAGAAGCTCAACGATTCACTCGGCCACGACGCCGGCGACGCCGCCTTGATCCACCTCGTATCCGTCATCCGCGACACGCTACGCCCGCAAGACACCCTGGCACGTTTTGGCGGCGAGGAGTTCATCATCCTTTTGCCGGACACGACGGTTGAAGATGCCGGCAAAGCGCTGACCCGCGTCCAGCGCGAACTGACCCGACGCTTTTTCCTCGCCAACAACGAGAAGGTGCTGATCACCTTCAGCGCCGGAGTCACCGAAGTGCGGAACGACGACACCCAGGCCACTGCCGTCAAGCGCGCGGACGAAGCGATGTACAGCGCCAAGACCACCGGCAAGAACCGCGTCGCCGCCGCCTAGCCGGCAGAGGCTCCAGGCCGTCAACTCCGCCTCATTCAAGCGCTACCGTAGGCACACATCGCACAAACTCCGTCATCCCGGCGTAGGCCGGGATCCAGTTTGTGCTCCGAAAATCTGGATCCGTTGGCTTTCGGCTTTCGCCGAAATGACGGACAGGTTGTGTACCTACGATAGACCTTCAAGTGGAAGCTGAGAGGGGAATGGGGAGTGCGCAAAGAAAGTAAAGAACCCCGTTAAAGTTCCTTCCCCTCTGGCCGATAAAGACTCACACGGCGGGCCGGAAAAAAATTTCCTAAAGTTTTCCTTCGGCGCTCCGTTACCGGAATCGTGAGTCGCACTATGTAACAGGATGGGCCGTAACAACGCCGCGAGGCAAAACTACGGAACCCCCAAGTCAATCGTGATTAGGAGATTCAAATGGCACAAGTAATCAACACCAACGTTGCCTCGCTCAACGCTCAACGCAACCTGAACACCTCGCAATCGTCGCTCGCCACCTCGCTGCAGCGCCTCTCCTCCGGCTTGCGCATCAACAGCGCCAAGGACGACGCCGCCGGCCTGGCGATTTCCGAGCGCATGACCTCGCAGATTCGCGGCCTCAACCAGGCTTCGCGCAACGCCAACGACGGCATCTCGCTGGCACAGACGGCCGAAGGCGCGCTCGGCGAAATCGGCAACAACCTGCAGCGTATCCGCGAACTGGCAGTGCAGTCGCGCAACGCGACTAACTCCACAGAAGATCGCCAAGCCCTGCAGAAGGAAGCCGCACAACTTCTGTCGGAAATCGACCGCGTCGCTGACCAGACCGCTTTCAACGGCACCAAGCTGCTCGACGGTAGCTTCACCAGCCAAGCCTTCCAGATCGGTGCCAAGCAAGGGGAAACGATCAGCATCAACAGCATCGCCGATGCAAACATCGCCGCTTTGGGCTCGTGGACCAGCGTGGATACGCCCGCCGCCGATCAAACCGGCGTAGCACCGACCGGTTCCGGTGGATCGGCAGCCGTTCCGGCGACAGCGACCACATCAGGCGCATCGGGCGCCTTCACTGCGGCAGACGCGAGCGCTGCGGATGAAGTCTTCACCCTTACTGTCGCCGGCGTTACGGTATTTACTGAGACAGCGGCCGATGCTAACGCTACAGTCACGGCAGGCGAAATTGACACGGCGCTCGGTACCCAAAGCGTAATCGACGACTTGACAGCCGCAGGCATCACCTTCACGGGCACCGCAGCAGCCGGTACGCTAGCATTCAGCAAGGCGGATGGCACTGACTTCACCATCGACATAACGAGCAACTTCGGAACGACAGCGGGTAGTTTCGCTACAGTAGGCTTTGACGGGGACCATACCAACGGCACGGAAGCAGTGGCAGCTGTTCCGGGAACATTCTCCGCCCTCTCCGGCGACGCCTTCACCATCAACGGCACCAACATCGAAGTCGGCGCAGCAGCCGATGCAGCGACCCGCTTGAGCGACCTCGTCACCGCGATCAATGCGCAAACGAGCACGACGGGTGTCACCGCGGAGGTTTCCGGCGGCGCACTCACCCTGTCGTCTACAGGCGGCGGAACGGGCGCGACGGAGGGCGCGATCAACATCGGTGGCACGGGCGCAGTAGCTGAACAGACCGGTCTCACCATTGGTGATCATGCGGCCACCGCCGGAGCCGCTCAGACCGGCTTCGCCAGCCTGGATATTTCGAGTACAACCGGCGCAGACAACGCGATTCTGGCGATGGACGCCGCGCTGACAGCGGTCAACTCCTCCCGTGCTGACCTCGGCGCTATCCAAAACCGTTTCTCGTCGGTCATTACCAACCTGGCCAGCACGTCGGAAAACCTGTCCGCCGCACGTAGCCGCATCCAGGACGCCGACTTCGCTGCCGAAACGGCCAACCTGACCCGCGCGCAAATCCTGCAGCAGGCCGGTACCGCCATGCTGGCGCAAGCCAACTCGCTGCCGCAGAACGTGCTGTCGCTGCTCCAGTAAAATAGACCGCCAGCGGTAAAACCCGGGGGCGTGGTGGCGAAAACGCCGCCACGCCCCTGAGTCCATCCAGAAAAGGAGAGCGGGATGAGCATTCAATCGATCAGCGCGTCACCCACATTTCAGCCGCCCCCGGCGCCGGCGGCCGACGTCGCCGCCACCGTCAGCGCCCTGTCCGCACGGCAGTCAGGCACCCTGACCCCCCAGGCCGTCCGGGAAGCCACCGCCACCGACGCCTCCGCCGCGGCAAAAACCCAAGCCACCGATCCATCGGCACAAGAAGCACAGCGCGAAGATGCGCTCGCCGAAGCGATCAGCAGCGTCGAAGAGTATATTAAGCCCTTCAACAACCGGCTCGAATTCAGCGTTGACGACGACATCGGCCGCGTCGTGGTCAAGGTGGTCGACAAGGAAACGGAAGACGTGATCCTGCAGATTCCGTCGGAGGAAATGCTCGCCATCGCCAAGGCGCTGGACAACATCAAGGGATTGTTCATCAAGCAGCAGGCCTGAGGAACAGTTATTGCTTCGGCCCGATGAAGTAGAAAGTTGCCGTCATAATGGCGAAGGCCGGTATCCAGCATCGGAGAGCCATCGCCGACTGGACCCTGGCCTTCGCCGAGGTGACGAATTCATACATCATCAGGCCTCATCAATAGCGAGCCGCAGGGGTAGCGCAGGAGAAGATCATGGCAATTACGGTATCGGGAATCAGCTCGGGGTTGGATGTCGAGAACCTCGTCACGCAGTTGATGGCACTCGAGCAGGCGCCGCTGACGGCGCTTGCCAAAAAGGAATCGGCAGCCGAAACAAAAATTTCGGCGCTCGGCTCGCTTAAAAGCGTCCTCTCCTCGCTGCAAACGTCCGCCCAGGCCTTCGTTCCGGGCACCAGCCAAACGGCGAGCGAAAAGCTGAGCTCCTTCTCGGCCTCGATCGCCGACACGTCGATCGCCACGGTCTCTTCCAGCAGCAAGGCCGTGGCCGGGACGTACACGCTGGAAGTCACCCAACTGGCGCAAGCGCACCAGATCGTTTCCTCCACGGCGGCATTTAGCCCGCCCGACACCGAAGGCGTGACACGACTGGCGACCGGCGGGACGCTGACGATTGCACTGGGCACCGCCAGCGATGCCGATGCGACCAAGACCACGAGCATCGAAATTGCCGACGGCGCGAGCATCGAGACGATCCGCGACAAGATCAACGCCGCCAGCGCCGGAGTCGCGACTGTCATCGTCAATGGCAGCGCCGGCAAGCAACTGGTGCTTACTGGCAACACCACGGGCGACGATCAAATCATCACGCTGTCGGGCATCGAAGGCCTGTCCTATGACGGCAGCGGTAGCAGCGTCGATGAGTTCACGCAGGCGCAAGCCGCGCAGGGCTCGGCATTCAAACTCAACGGCATCGCCGTGACGGCCAGCACCAATACGGTCACCACCGCCGTCGACGGCCTGACGCTCAATCTGGCCAAGGTAAGCGAGACGGATGTTGCCACCACGATCACCGTCAGCCGCAGCACTTCGAGCCTGACCAGCGCGGTGAACGCCTTCGTGAAGGCCTTCAACGGCTTTAGTTCGACGGCCAGCAGCCTAGGTAGCTACAACGCGACGACCGAGACGGCCGGCACGCTCAACGGCGACAGCACCTTGCGCTCGACACAAAACAGGATGCGTTCGCTGCTGACCAGCGTCCCCTCCGGCTTGTCAGGCTCGACGTATCAACTGCTCTCCCATATCGGCGTCAGCCTGCAGAAGGACGGCACCTTGGCCGTCGATTCAACGAAGCTGTCGGACGCTGTCAGCAAGGACTTTACTGGCGTGGCCAACCTGCTCTCGGCGGTAGGTGCGGCATTCGACGATGCGATTGACAGCCTGACCGGATCGGATGGCATCATTGCGGCGCGCACGGACGGGCTCAATGCGACGATCAAGCGCTACGAAAAGCAATATGAGTCCATCGAGGCGCGGCTGGAAAAAATCGAGGCGCGCTACCGAACACAGTTCACTTCGCTGGAGACACTGATTTCCAGCATGAATTCGACGAGCACGTACCTAACCCAGCAACTCGAAAACCTTTCCAACTTGAATAGCCAGAATTAACAACGGAACCAGCCAGATGTTTGGTCAAGCACGTAGCGGAATATCCGCTTATCAAAAAGTCGGGGTTGACGCCGCCGTGGAGGTGGCCGATCCGCACAAGCTGATTCTCTTGCTGTTAGCCGGCGCTCAGGCAGCGATCGGCCAGGCACGGGCGGCGCTGCAGTTGAACCAGATCGCCGAAAAGGGCGCTGCGATCTCCAAGGCCATCGACATAATCAGCAACGGTCTCAAGGCCAGCCTGGACCATGAAAAAGGCGGCGATATTGCAGCCCGGCTCGACGCCCTGTACGACTACATGACGAACCGGCTGCTCATGGCGAACATAAAAAACGACGCGAAGGCGTTGGAAGAGGTTTCCGGTTTGCTGGAAGAAATCCACTCGGCCTGGCGCGAGATTGCGCCGGGGAAGCAACAATAGCCCAGCCCCGGAATGAATCACGCATTTTCCGATCTTGAACGCTTCGCCAGCCTGACCGAGGCCATGCATCGGGCCGCTGCTGCGCAGGACTGGGATGCGCTGGTGACGCTGGGCGCGGAGCGTGACGCCCTGCGCCAGACGATGCCGGCGGACATTTCGCCGCATCTGTCCGCGCCAGACGGTAATCGCGCCAGAACGATCATTGAAGGTTGCCGCGAGACGGATGCGCAAACCTCGGCGCTGCTCGGTGCGCGCCAGGACGAGTTGCGAATTCTGCTGCGCGAACACGCCTGACGCATAACCTGCAATGATTCCCGCCGACGCCGTAAGCCGCCAGCAAGCGTCTGTCGACACCACGCTGCGCCCGGCAGCACCGACCCAGCAACTGACCGACAAGCTGTCCGACCTGGTCGCTGGCCAGAAGGTGATGGCCGAGATCCAGTCGATGCTGCCGAACGGGACGTATCGTGCACTGATCAACCAGCGGAACATCACCCTCGCACTACCGTTCTCGGCCAAAAGCGGCGACACGCTGGAACTGCTGGTCACGGAATCGGACGGAAAAACCTCGCTCGCAGTGGTGTCGCACCAGCAGGCGAACGAGGGCAAAACGGCCCGGGACGCCGTATCGACCACGCTCAGCCAGACGGGAAAGTTGATCGGCCAGCTTTTTTCCCGCGCTGACGAATCATCCGATGGCGCCAAGGCACTGACGCTCAACGGCAACCAGCCGATCGCCAGAACGCCGCCGTCGTCGGCGCAGGAACTGCTGCCGCTGTTGAAGCAGGCGATCACGCAGAGCGGCATGTTCTATGAGTCGCACCAAGCCGAATGGGCGGAAGGACGTTTCTCTCAAAACGCGCTGCTCCAAGAACCACAGGGAAAGTTGTCCTCGCCGAATGCGTTCGCTCCAGCCAGCCCCCTCCCCCTGCCACAACAAGGCAACGCGGAGACATCGGCGCAAGGCAAGGAAATCCCGGTCGCGGCTAGACTGCCCACGACCGATCCGGCGACCTCGCCAAGGACCGTAAACGAGCCTCCCCCGCCTCAGGCCTCCGGGCATCTGATCGCGCCGCAGACTCAGCCGATCGTCCAGCAACAGCTCAATGCGCTGGCCACCCAGCATTTCGCCTGGCAAGGGCAGGTCTGGCCAGGACAGGAGATGCGTTGGGAAATCGAAGAGGACGGCCGACGTACCGGCGCAGACGACGCGGAAAGTGCGACTGGTTGGAGTACCCGACTGAAGCTGACGCTCCCGACCCTGGGCAGCGTCAACGCACAAATCCGTCTGCAAGGCCAGCAACTCGTTCTGGCAATCGACGCGGGCAACCCTGAAACCCGGGCGCTGATGCAGACGGAGGCCGGACACCTGCGCCAACAAATGACCGAAGCCGGTCTGAGTGTCACATCAATCGGCATCAGCGACGCACAAGACAATGGCTAAGGCATCTGCGGAAAAGGATTCGCTGAAAAGCGCTGTTGCGCTGGTTTACGCCCAGACCGACGCCGCGCCGCGTGTCGTGGCCAAGGGCAAGGGGCTCATCGCCGAGCAGATTATCGCGCGCGCCCAGGAAAACGGGGTGTATGTGCACGAATCGCCCGAGCTGGTCTCCCTGCTCATGCAGATCGATCTGGACCAGCGCATCCCGCCGCAGCTCTATGTAGCCGTCGCCGAGATCCTTGCCTGGATCTATCGACTGGAGAGCGGCCGGCCCGCCGGCGAACCGCCGATCTATCACGGGGAGAAAACATAGCCGCGGGCGGCGAGCCGACTTCTGCCTACGCCATGGATTCCCGCTCACGCTCCTGCTAGACTCGCTCGCGCACTCAGGACTCAGGATCAGCGATGTCAAAACCGGAACAACCCGAATCGGCCGGACAAGTTTCCCCGCGCTTTGAACTCGAGCGAATCGACGACTACAGCCAGTACCTGTTGCACGCGCGGGTGGAAATTCTCGCGGTATTGCGTACCCTGATCCAGAAAAACGCGCTTGTCACCGTTCATTTCGACCAGGGCAACGCCTTTTTCCTGACTTCGCTACTGGCCATCGAGCCGGAGACAAACCGCCTCATCGTGGATGTCGGAAGCGATGAAGAAACCAACGCCCGGGCGCTGCAGGCCGACAAGCTGATCTTCACGGCGGTGGTCGACAGGATCAAGATCCAGTTCAGCATCAATGCGCTCACGCGCGGCAAACACGAGGGACGACCAGCATTTTTCGGGAGTATTCCAGACACGCTGCTTCGTCTGCAGCGCCGCGAGTTTTTCCGACTGGCCACGCCGATTGCCAATCCGATCAGGCTTTACAGCAGCATCCCGCGCCCCGCAGGGCCGCTGCAACTGGATGTTCCCCTGCTGGATATCAGCGGTGGCGGTGTCGGCCTGATGCTCACGCCCGACCAGGCGGCCCTGCTGCGAAACGGCGACGTGCTGGAAAACTGCCGGATCACCCTGCCCGGCGAAGGATTGGTGGCGACCACATTGGGCATTCGCAACCTGTTCGACGTCACCGCACGCAGCGGCGCACGCTACGTGCGCGTTGGCTGCGAATACATCGACCTTCCGAGTGCGCGACTGACCGCCATCCAGCGCTACATCACCCACGTCGAACGGGAACGCAAGGCGCGGCTGAGCGGTTTGGCGTAAACGACAACGGCGCCTGACGGCGCCGTTTTTGACGGAACAAGCGGCCGGATCAGACCTGCATGTTCATCACGTCGTGGTAAGCGGTTACCAGCTTGTTTCTCACCTGCACCATCTCCTGGAACGACAGGTTGGCCTTCTGGAGGGAAATCATCACCTCGTGCAGGTTGGTATTGCCGTCACCGGCGGCAAATTTTGCCGCCATGTCTTCCGCCTGCTGCTGGGTCTGATTCACTTGCTCGATGGTGTTCTGCAACACCTTGGCGAAGTCCGTCGTGCCCGCTTCGCTCGCCGGCGCCTCGCTTGCGCGCCCGCCCGCCTGCGCGGCCGTCGCCCGCAGCATTCCTAACATCTGATCAATGCCCTTGGTGTCCATTCGTTACTCCTTGCAGCGTCTTCTCGGTTAAGGAAACGCTGAACTATTCGTCACCCCGGCGAAGGCCGGGGTCCAGCTCGTTGAGTTCCTTCTGGATTCCGGCCTTCGCCGGAATGACGAATCTTCAATAAATCAGCACTTCCTTAACAGCAAAAACTGCACCAGAACCCACACACTACGCCATCAACCATCGAAAAAGCCCGCCTCACGGTATTGTTTGAGCTTGTACCGCAAGGTTCGTTCCGACATGCCGAGCCGCTCGCCCGCCAGTTTTCGCGAACCGCCGACCGATGCCAGCGTTTCCAGAATGTGTTCGCGTTCGAGATCCCGCATGTTATCCGTCCGGGCTAACGGTGCCTGGGGCATCGCTGTCAGGATTGGTGCCGAGGGCACAACCGGACTGGAGACGACGGAAGCCTGCGTAGCCGGCAAATGCAACGCCTCCGCCTCGACCGTATCCCCCGTCGCCAGAATGACCGCGCGCTGCATGACGTTCTCCAGTTCGCGCACGTTGCCCGGCCAGGAATAAGCGCGCAAAGCGATTTCAGCCGAGGGCGCCAGGCGCAGGCCGCTGCGCCCCGAGCGCCCGCCATGCTCAGCGAGGAAGCGGACCGCCAGCGGCACGACATCGTCAGGCCGCTGGCGCAGCGCGGGAATCAGCAAGGGGAAGACATTGAGCCGGTAATAAACGTCCTCGCGCAGGACGCCCTTCGCCACGGCTTCGGCCATATCGCGGTTGGAGGTGGCGATCAGGCGGATATTCAGCGGCACCGGCCGTTTGCCGCCGACCCGCTCGACCTCGCGCTCCTGCAACACGCGCAGCAACTTGGCTTGCAGCGCCAGGGGCATTTCGGTCACCTCGTCGAGCAGCAGTGTGCCTTCCTGCGCCTGCTCGAACTTGCCGGCCTGCGCCTGCTGCGCCCCGGTAAAGGCACCCTTCTCGTAACCGAAAAGCGTCGCTTCGAGCAGGCTGTCGGGAATCGCCGCGCAGTTGATGGCGACGAACGGACCGCCGCGCCGGGCGGAATGGTTATGGATATAGCGGGCGACTACCTCCTTGCCCACTCCGCTTTCCCCTGTCAGCAGGACCGTCGTATCGGTCTGTGCCACCCGCGCCGCCAGCGCGAACAGGTTGCGGCTGGCCGGGTCGCTGGCAATGACGCGGTCGTCGTCCATCGAGGCCGGCAGGCGGTAGCGCGCCACGTGTTCGAGCAGCGCCTTTGGCTCGAACGGCTTGAGCAGGAAATCGCAGGCACCCGAACGCATGGCCTCGACCGCCCGGTCAACGTCGGCATAGGCGGTCATCAACACGACCGGCAGGTGGACATGGCGATTGCGGATTTCCTTGAGCAGGGCGATGCCGTCCATCGGCATCATGCGCACATCGCTGACGACCAGCGACACGGCCTGCATCTCCAGCAGGCGCAGCGCCGCCTCCCCGCCGGGCGCCGACAGAACCGCCTGCCCGGCCAGTTCCAGGGTGTCGCACACCGCTTCGCGCAAATTCGGATCGTCCTCGACGACCAGTACCGGTAACTCTGTAGCCATCATTCTCCCAATCGGCGAATCTGATTTTTATGCGCCCTGTGTCTGCGGGCTGTTCCCGGCAGGCAGTCGCATGACGAATTCCGCGCCCTCGCCGGGGCGTGAATTCACGTCGATCGTGCCTCCGTGCGCCCGAACAACGCCAAGGGCGATCGCCAACCCCAACCCGGTGCCCTGCCCCCGCGTCGTGAAAAACGGCTCGAAGATCCGCGCCTGCGTCTCGAGCGCAATCCCCGGCCCGCTGTCGCGCACGCTTATTTGCAGCCATTCATCGCTTCTCTCAGCGGCAAATTGAATGACTCGACGCCCCTCCTCCACGCTCTCGCATGCCTGAAGCGCATTTTCGAGGAGATTGAGCAAGGCGCCGGCAAGCGCTTTCCGGCTCCCCATCACAATCGTATCGCCGACCTCAGCGCCGACGGCAAGTTCGACGCCTTTTGCCCGACAAAGCGGTTCGACGGTCTGAACGGCTTCCCCGATCAGCGACGCTGCGGGAATTGCCTCGCGACCAATGCTCTCGCCGCGGGTAAACAAGAGTACGTCCTGGATCAGCCGTTCCAGCCGTTTCAACTGCTCGGTCGCCTTGCCGGCGAAACGCGCACGCGCGGTTTCGGAGAGTTCCGGCTGGGCGAGGTTGGCGCTGTAGAGCAATGCCGTGGCAAGTGGCGTACGCAGTTGGTGCGCGAGTGACGCAGCCATCTCGCCCATCGCCGCCAGCCGCTGGTTGCGTTCCAGGTTGGCCTTGAGCTCGTGCGCGGTAGTGATGTCGTGGATGACCAGGATGCGTCCGCCAGCGGAATCGAGCGGGCTTTCGGCAATCGACAACCGCCTTTTCCCGAGCAGCCACTCCTCCGGCGCATCGGTCGCCTGCAACACGTCTCTCGCCGTGACGCCCCAGTCACTGCTGACGATCGCCTCGCCGAACATGCGGATCGCCGCCGGATTAGCTTCGCCGACCGTCGAGTGACTGTCGAGAACAACAACGCCGGCGGGAAGTGCGTGCAACAGCAAGGACAGACGCTCCGACAGCGCCTCCTTCTCCTGATACTGGCGCCGCAGTTCCCCATTGGCCACCGCCAGCTCCGCGGTCAGCGACTCGACGCGCTGCTGCAAGGCTTCATAGGCCTGCGTCAGCTCCAGGGAAACCTGATTGAATACGTCGAAGGCTCGTTGCAGTTCCTGAGCCTTGATTTCCGGGGCTGGTAATTGCGGCGCATCGCCCATTTCTGTGGAAAATCCCATGCGATAAACAGATACAATAGTAAGATAATTCTCGGCAAATAGCGCTTTCTGCTTGATTTATCTCAGAGTTGACCACTAAAACGCATGGCGGCAATCGGCACTGAAACTCCCGTAACGGCAGAGGCAACCAACCCTCTGGACCGGTTGCGCGCTGCCCTCGACCGTCTGACCGGACAGCAGAAAATACTGCTGATGGTCGCTGTGGCCGCGCTCATCGCCGTCGTCGTGGCGAGCAGCACTTGGGTCAAGCAGTCCGACTACAGGATCCTTTTCTCGAACATCGGCGAGCGCGACGGAGGCTCCATCATAGCCGCTCTCGATCAGATGAACGTTCCGTACAAGTTCAGCGAAAGCGGCGGCTCCATCCTTATCCCAGGCGACAAGGTGCACGAGGTGCGTCTGCGCCTCGCGTCGCAAGGTCTTCCCAAAGGTGGCGGCGTCGGTTTCGAACTGATGGAAAACCAGAAATTCGGGATCAGCCAGTTCGCCGAGCAGGTCAATTACCAGCGCGGCCTGGAAGGGGAACTGTCGCGCACGATCCAGTCTATTTCCGCCGTGCAGGCCGCACGGATTCATCTCGCCATTCCCAAGCCGACGGTCTTCGTCCGCGAAGAACTCAAACCCTCCGCGTCGGTTTTGCTCAACCTCTACGCGGGCCGGTCGCTCGACCCCGTGCAGATCGCTGGCATCCAGAACCTTGTCGCCGCCAGCGTGCCGAACCTGGCCCCGGCAAGCGTGACGATCATCGACCAAAGCGGCTCGATGCTCTCGCAACTGAAGAGCAAGCTGATGGACGCCGGGCTCGATCCGGCGCAACTCAAGTACGTCAGGGAAATCGAAGCCAACGCGATCAAGCGCGTCGAAGACATCCTTTCGCCGATTCTCGGGCCGGGCAACTACCGCGTCCAGGTGGCCGCCGACATCGACTTCTCGCAGAGTGAACAAACGGCGGAGACGCACCGGCCGAATACGACGCCGCCCGACGTCAGCATCCGCAGCCAGCAGACCAGCGAGTCGGCGAGCACCATGCCTTCGGCACAAGGCGTGCCGGGCGCACTGTCCAACCAGCCGCCGGTTCCGGCCACCGCGCCGTTGACGCAGCCGGCTGTTCCGGGTGCAGGCACCCCGGCCGGGCAGACTGCGCCGGTTCCGGGACTTATCAATGCCGCCGGCGTCCAGGCGCAGATTTCCAACGTCGGCCAGCCGATCAATACGCGCAAGGATTCCACGATCAACTACGAAGTTGACCGGACGATCCGCCACACCAAGCAAGCCGTCGGGGTAATCAAGCGCCTGACCGCCGCCGTGGTCGTCAACCACCGCAAGGACGCCAAGGGCGCCATCAAGCCGCTGCCCGATCCAGAGCTGAAGCAACTCAACGATATCATCAAGGAGGCCCTCGGCTTCAGCCAAGAGCGAGGGGATTCCGTCTCGGTCGCCAACGCCCCGTTCACCGCCATCGAGAAGTCCACGCTGGAAATGCCGCTGTGGAAAGACCCGGAAATTCTCCCGCTCGCCAAGGAACTGTTCAAATATCTCGCCATCGCCGCAATCGTCGCCTACCTGATGTTCAAGGTCATCCTTCCGCTGGTGAAAGCGATGCAACCGCCGCCTCCTCCGGAGCCGGAAGCAAAACCGCAGGTCGGCGGCACCATCAACATCGTAGACGAGGAAGAAGGCGTAAGCCGCACGCCGTCGGCGGCACAGGAATTCGAGCAGAAACTGAACCTCGCGCGCGAGTTGGCGCAGCAGGACCCGAAGGTCGTCGCCAACATAATCAAGGAATGGACTGGAGCCAATGGCGGCTGATGAAGGCATCGAGAAAAGCGCAATCCTGCTGATCGCGCTCGGCGAGGACTACGCTTCTGAAGTCCTTAAGCACCTCGGGCCGAAGGAGGTGCAAAAGCTCGGCCATGCCATGGCCGCGATGAAGACCGTGCCGCGCACCAAGGTCGAGAATGTCCTCGCAGATTTTCACAAGACGGCCACGGAGTCGGCGGCAGTGCACGTCGACACTGAAGCCTACGTCCGCTCGGTACTTACCAAGGCGCTCGGCGACGACAAGGCGGCCAACCTGATCTCGCGCATCCTGCAGGGCGGCGACACCAACGGCATCGAAGGGCTGAAATGGCTCGACGCCCCGACCGTCGCCGAGCTCATCCGCAACGAGCACCCGCAGATCATCGCCACGATCCTGGTGCACCTTGAAAAGGATCACGCCAGCGACATCCTCAACCACTTCACCGAGCGTCTGCGCAACGACGTGGTGCTCCGCGTCGCGACACTCGAGGGCATTCAGCCGGAAGCACTGAAGGAACTCAACGACGTCATGCTGCGGCTGCTCTCCGGCTCCGCCAACATCAAGAAGTCGGCGATGGGCGGCGTACGTGCCGTGGCGGAAATCCTCAACTTCATGGGCACGGCCAACGAAACGACGGTGATCGACTCGATCCGCGAGTACGACCCCGACCTCGCGCAGCGCATCCTTGACGAGATGTTCGTCTTCGAGAACCTGCTCGACCTCGACGACCGCGCCATCCAGCTTCTGCTGCGCGAAATCCAGTCGGACTCCTTGATCCTGGCGATGAAGGGAGCGTCCGAACCGCTGCGCGAAAAAATCTTCAAGAACATGTCGCAGCGGGCGGCGGAAATGCTGCGCGAGGATCTCGAATCGCGCGGGCCGGTACGTATTTCCGAAGTCGAAAACGAACAGAAGGAAATCCTCAAGATCGTTCGCCGCCTGGCCGACGAAGGCCAGATCGTGCTAGGCGGCGCGGGCGGCGAAGAGATGCTGTGACGAGGTCGTTGCCATGACCGCCGGCTTCATTCCCAAAGAAAAACTCACTGCCTATCAGCGCTGGGAACTCGCTGCCTTCGATGAGGCCGAGCAGAAAGCAGAGCACGCCCGGGAGATGGCTGCGGCCGAGCCCGAGCAGCCGCCACATGAAGCCGTCGCCGAAGCGCCAGCCGCGCCGGAAGAGCCGCCCATCGTCCTGCCGACAGCGGCCGACATCGAGCGCATGCACAACGAAGCGCATGAGCAGGGCTATGCGGCGGGCTACGAAGAAGGAATCGCCGACGCAAAAGCCGTCCTGGCCGACGCCAGAGAGATTCTGAACAATCTGCAGCAGGCGATCACGGATCTCGATCAGAAGATCGCCGATCAGTTGCTGGCCACGTCGATCGAGATCGCCAATCAGGTGCTCCGTCAAAGCCTGAAACTCCAGCCCGAACTTCTGCTCCCGATCGTCCGCGAAGCCGTCGCCACGCTCCACCCCGGTGCCGGCCATCCGGCGCTCCTGGCGCATCCCGAGGATGCAGCGCTGATTCGCAAGCACATGGGGGATCACCTGACCCACAACAACTGGCGGATCATCGAGGATCCCGCGCTCAGCCGCGGTGGTTGCCGCATCGAACTGGGCGCCAGCGAAGTCGACGCCACGCTCGAAACGCGCTGGCGCCGTGTAATCGAGGCGATCGGCGTCAACGAGGACTGGCTCGGCGACAAGCCATGAGCCAGCAACCCAATGCCCATCTGGAAACCTGGGACGCTTTTCTGGGCAATTGCCGTGACGCGGCGACGCAATCTTCGCCGCTTCTCCCGAGCGGTCACTTGACGCGGATCAACGGGCTGGTCATGGAAGCTGCCGGACTCAAGCTGCCGCTCGGCAGCTCCTGCCGCATCCTGCCCACCGGCGGATCGCCGATCGAGGCCGAAGTCGTCGGTTTCAACGGCGAGCGCCTGTTCCTCATGCCCTGCGAGGACGTCTATGGCCTTTCCCCTGGCGCCCGCGTGCTAGCGCTGGAGACGCCGACTCTGCGGCCCAAGGTAGGAAGCCCAGTGCCGCCCCGCCGCCGTGCGGTCGACCGGGCAAAACTCCTGCCGGTTGGCGACGCGCTGCTTGGCCGGGTCGTCGACGGTGCCGGTCGTCCGCTCGACCGCCATGGCCCCGTTCTCTCCGACATGCTGCGCCCGTTGCAGGGCCGGCCGGTCAATCCGATGTCACGGGCACCGATCGAGCATTCGCTCGATGTCGGCATTCGCTGCATCAACGCCCTGCTCACGGTCGGCCGCGGGCAACGTATGGGACTTTTCGCCGGCTCCGGCGTCGGCAAGAGCGTCCTGCTCGGCATGATGGCGCGATACACCGAGGCGGAAGTCATCGTCGTAGGACTGATCGGCGAACGCGGACGCGAGGTCAAGGAATTCATCGAACAGATCCTCGGCGAGGAGGGACTGCGGCGAGCCGTGGTCGTTGCCGCACCGGCGGACGTCAGCCCGTTGATGCGCATGCAGGGTGCGGCCTACGCGACGGCCATCGCCGAGCACTTTCGCGATCGGGGGCGTCACGTCCTGCTGATCATGGACTCGCTGACCCGCTATGCCATGGCGCAACGTGAGATTGCCCTGGCCATCGGTGAGCCGCCCGTCACCCGCGGCTATCCTCCGTCGGTCTTCGCACGGCTGCCGCAACTCGTCGAACGCGCCGGCAACGGCGCCGATGGCGGCGGCTCGATCACCGCGTTCTACACGGTACTGACTGAAGGCGACGACCAGCAGGACCCGATCGCCGACTCCGCCCGCGCGATCCTCGACGGCCATATCGTCCTCTCGCGCTCGTTGGCGGATGCCGGCCACTACCCCGCCATCGATATCGAACAGTCGATCTCGCGCGCCATGGTCAATCTGATCGAACCGGAACATTTCGACAAGATCCGGCAATTCAAGCAGCTCTATTCGCGCTATCAGCGCTCGCGCGACCTGATCAGCGTCGGCGCCTACGTGACCGGCTCCGACCCGATGCTCGATCAGGCGATCAGCATGTACCCGTCGTTCGAGAAGTTCCTGCAACAATCACTCAACGAACAATCCGATTTCGCCCAGAGCCTCGAACACCTCGATGCCCTGTTCGCCGCCAGACGCTGACCATGCCGAAGCCGTTTCCGTTGCAGACGATCCTCGAGTTGATGCAGTCCCGCACCGACGAGGCCACGCGCAACCTCGCCCGCCTGATCGCCAACGAGCGCGACGCCAAGGCCAAGCTGGAGATGCTCCAGCAATACCGTGACGAGTACGCGGCACGCTTCCAGAAAGCCGCGCAAAGCGGCATCAACCCTCGCGAGTGGCAAAACTACCAGCAGTTTCTGAGTCGCCTCGATGATGCCATCGAGGCACAATGCAACGCCGTTGCGACCCAGGCCCGGCATACAGTGGCAGGCCAGTTGCAATGGCAACAGCAACGCAAGAAACTCAAGGCCTTCGATACGTTGTCGGAACGGCACCATGCCACGGAAAACGCGCGCGAGATAAAGCGGGAGCAGAAAATGCAGGACGAATTCGCCATCCGCCCCCGCGGTGACAAGGAGGTCTGACACAGGATGTTAGGCACGGATATTGCTGAAGTCGCACGCATACCGGCCATCAGGAAATTCCATGCCCATCACCCTTGTCGCGACACTGCCAAAATCGACTCCGCCCTCGGCCACCGGGGCCCCTGCCGACGCGGACGTACAGGACACGGCGAACAGCTTCGCCAGCATGCTGCTTGGCCAACTCGCCCAAGTGGCTGGCGCCCCCCCCGGGAAGGAGCTGTTGTTGAGCGAGGCAGCCGGAACGGACGCGAGCAAAGAATCGACCGCTAGCGAAGACAGTGAACCGACCGATGCACTGGCGTTGCTGGCGGCATTGGGCGCTTCGACAACGGCACAGGCAGACGCATCGCCCGCCACAGCCAACACGGACATCGCCAAGGTCGCGTCGCAAGCCGTATCCGCCGACGCCAACCCGATCTCGACACCACGAGAGGGGCAGGCAACGCAGCGTGGTGATTCGTCGCAAACCGAGATGCCAGCCTCGTTCGAGGAGTCGATGACCGCGGCAGTAGCCGACCCGGCAAACAGAAAACCGGCAACTTTTGCCGTTCCGGAGAAATTTTCGACAGACAGCAACACGTCATCGACGCTCCAATCTGCTGACCCCGCCACTCCCTCCATTCCATCATCGCACTCGGCAGTCGCCACCGCGGCCACCGGCCATTCGGCTGTTGCAAGCGGGACGGACTCGCCGGCCATCCCCACGCCCCTGCGCGACCCGCACTGGAACAACGATTTTGCGCAAAAGATCGTGTGGCTGGCCTCGAACCAGAAGCAGGCGGCGGAACTCACCCTCAATCCGCCCAACATGGGCAGCATCGAGGTTTCCCTGCGAATCGACAACGACCAGGCGACGGCAACGTTCGTCTCGACCAACGCCGAGGTCAGGGAAACCATCGAAACGGCGTTGCCCCGCTTGCGCGAAATGCTCGCCGGTGTCGGCATATCGCTCGGACAGGCCAACGTCAGCGCCGAATCCTTCCGGCAAGCCACGGGGCAAGGAGCGGGGAACCAGAGCACATCGCGTGGTACCGACGATAACGCTATACTTGCCGGCGTTCCGCGGGACATGACTAGCAGTGTGCGGCAATTGACGACAAGCGGCCGCGGCCTGGTCGATCTTTTCGCCTGACGGCGCCCCGGACATCTGAACGACAAACAGAACTACCGGTCACGACAAGACAAGCGAGGTCCCGACAATGGCCAAGGATGCCAAACCTGAAGCAGCAAGCGCAGAAGCAGCCGCCCCCAAGAAGAGCAAAAAATTGCTGATCATCATCCTCGCGGCGCTGCTTCTCGTTCTGCTGCTCGGCGGCGGCGCAGCGGCTTTCCTGATAATGAAGAAGAATGCGGCAGAAGGCGGCGGCGAAGAGGAAGTCGCACATGAAACCGTGAAGTCCAGCAAGAAAAAGGTGGAAAAAGAGGCGCTTCCGGTCTACGTCGCGATGGACGCCTTCACCGTCAACCTCGCCCCGGAAGCGGGCGAGCAATACGTGCAACTGGTGCTTTCGGTCGAAGTTGAGGACGCCCATACCGGCGACAAGATCAAGACGTTCACGCCCAAGATCCGCAACAACGTGATGCTGTTGCTGTCCGGCAAGAAGGCGTCCGAACTGCTGACCAAGGAAGGCAAGGAAAAGCTGGCTGAGGAAATTCGCGATCAGATGAACGAAATCCTTGCGCCCGGAGCAAAGAAGGACGAAGCGCCGGTCAAGGAAGTTCTCTTCACTTCCTTCATCATCCAGTAACGCAAAATGGCCACCGACTTTCTCTCCCAGGACGAGGTCGATGCCCTACTCAAGGGCGTCACCGGGGAGAGTGACGAACCGGAAGCCGCGGAGGACGGCGAAGGCGGCATTCGTGCCTACAACCTGGGAACGCAGGAACGGATCGTCCGCGGCCGCATGCCGACGCTCGAACTCATCAACGAGCGCTTCGCCCGTTACCTGCGCATCGGCCTGTTCAACTACATGCACCGGACCACCGAAATCTCGGTCGGACCAATCCGCGTGCAGAAATACAGCGAGTTCATTCGCAACCTGGTCGTCCCGACCAATCTGAACCTTGTTGCCGCCAAACCGCTGCGCGGCACCTCACTGTTCGTCTTCGATCCCAACCTCGTCTTTCTCGTCGTCGACAACATGTTCGGTGGCGATGGACGTTTCCATACCCGCGTCGAGGGCCGCGACTTCACCGGCACGGAACAGCGCATCATCCAGGGGCTGCTGAATGTCGTGTTCACCGAGTATGCCCGCTCCTGGAAGCCGGTTTACTCCATCTCGTTCGACTACATCCGTTCCGAGATGAACTCGCAGTTCGCCAACATCGCCACGCCTTCCGAGATCGTCATCTCGACGACATTCACCCTCGAGTTCGGCGGATCGGCAGCGGACATGCACATCTGCTTCCCCTATTCGATGGTCGAACCGATCCGCGACCTGCTTTACAGCGCGATGCAGAGCGACCAGCTGTCGACCGATCAGCGCTGGATACTGATGCTGCGCAAGCAACTCAAGGATGCGGAGGTGGAGATTCGGGCGAACCTCGCCACGACCAGCATCACCTTGGGAGAGATCCTCGAACTGAAAGCGGGCGACATCATCCCGATCAACATTCCGGAAAAGATCATCGCCAGCGTCGATGAGATCCCCCTCCTCGAAGGCACCTATGGCCAGCAGGGAGGACAATACGCGCTGAAGATCGAGAGATTCATCACGCCGGATGCCGACGACTCGGCATTACCAAGGAGTTAAGCAATGGCCGACGAAACCGAAGACAACAACCTCAATGCCGAAACCGGCATGGATGACGACTGGGCGGCTGCGATGGCAGAACAGGCGCTGGCCGAGTCGTCGGCAACCAGCGCCCAGCCGGCGCAGATATTCCCTTCTTTCGGGGAAGCCAGCACCAAGGCGTCGATGATGAACGAACTCGACATGATCCTGGACATTCCGGTCCAGATTTCCGTCGAATTGGGACGCACCAAGATCTCCATCAAGAACCTGCTGCAACTGGCTCACGGCTCGGTCGTCGAGCTCGACGCGATGGCCGGCGAGCCGATGAGCGTTTACGTCAACGGAACCCTGATCGCCCAGGGCGAAGTCGTCGTGGTCAACGACAAGTTCGGCATCCGGCTCACCGACATCATCACCCCGTCGGAACGAATGCGCAAGATCGGCCGCTGACCCTTCTACCGCGCCCGGCGGTTTCGCGCACCGGCGGCTTCGATTAAGATAGCGGGCAATCCACTCTCCCCGCCCGCCAATTGACTTCCGCACACGACGACAAGCCACGCATACGGATTGCCCCTTTGGTGGCCCTGCCGATCGCGTTGTTCGCCCCCCTGGCTTCGGGCCAAACCGCTGCAGCTCTGCCGGAGACCCCCGGCGTCTCGGCGGGGGCATTCATGCAAATGCTGCTCAGCCTGGCACTGATCGTCGGCGTGCTGGTACTGGGGGCCTACCTGCTTCGCCGCTTCAATGGCGGGCACACCTTCGGCAACACCGGCCCGATGCGCATCGTTGGCGGACTGATGATCAGCCCCCGCGAACGCATCGTCCTTCTTGAAGTCGGCGAAACCTGGGTCGTCGTCGGCATCGTCCCCGGACAGATCAAGACCCTCCATACGATGCCCAAAGGTGAACTCCCCGTCGCGAACGGAAGCGACGGCGGGTTTGGCCACTGGTTGAAGCAGATGACCGAGCGTCGCAATGAATCCGCCTAAGCGCGCCCATTGGCTGGCGCTTGTCGCTCTCTTCATTCCGCTGGCCGTACTGGCACAGACTGGCGGCTTGCCGGCACTGACCAGCACACCGGGTGCCGGCGGCAGCCAGACCTACACGCTCTCGATCCAGACGCTGATCACGCTGACCGCGCTGACCTTCATCCCGGCAGTGCTGTTGATGATGACCAGTTTCACCCGCATCATCATCGTGCTGTCGATCCTGCGTCACGCCCTCGGCACGCAGACCTCGCCGCCGAACCAGGTACTCGTCGGACTCGCCCTGTTCCTGACGTTCTTCATCATGTCGCCGGTTCTCGAAAAGATCTACACGGACGCCTACCAGCCGCTTTCCGAGAACCGGATTACTTTTTCCCAGGCCGTTGATCGCGGCGCGGTCCCCTTGCGCAGCTTCATGCTCAAGCAGACGCGGGAGGCGGATATCGGGCTGTTCGCTCGCCTGGGCAACGTGCCAAAAATGGAATCGCCGAACGACGTCCCGATGCGGATACTGATCCCGGCCTTTGTCACCAGCGAACTGAAAACGGCTTTCCAGATCGGATTCATCATCTTCATCCCGTTCCTGATCATCGACATGGTGGTCGCCAGCGTGCTGATGTCGATGGGCATGATGATGATGTCGCCGGTGATGGTCTCCCTGCCCTTCAAGCTGATGCTCTTCGTACTGGTCGACGGCTGGCACCTGATGCTCGGCTCCCTCGTCATGAGTTTTGCGACATGACGCCTGAAGTCGTGATGTCGCTCGGTCGACAGGCTATTGAAGTTGCACTCATGCTGGCAGCCCCCCTGCTGCTCTCTGCGCTGGCAATCGGGTTGATCGTCAGTATTTTCCAGGCGGCAACGCAAATCAACGAGGCAACCCTGTCGTTCATCCCCAAGCTGGTTGGCACCTTCCTCGTCCTTGCGCTGGCCGGCCCATGGATGTTGTCAATGTTCGTCGACTATATTCGCCAGCTTCTGGAAAGAATCCCGCAACTGATTGGCTGATCGGCGATGATCACGATCACTTCGGCCGAGTTGAACGCAATCATTGCGGCCTTGGCGTTCCCCATGGCCCGTATTCTGGCGCTCCTCGCCGCGGCCCCCCCTTTCAACAACGCCAGCCTTCCCACCCGTATTCGACTCATCTGCGGACTGGCGGTGACGGCAGCGATCGCTCCGGTGCTGGAACTACCGACAGCAGTCGAACCGGCATCGGGGACAGGCCTTTTGATCCTGGCGGAACAGATGCTTATCGGTTATGCGATGGGCTTCTCCTTGCGGCTCGTATTCAGCGCCATCGATCTTGCAGGAAATGCCCTCAGCATGCAGATGGGCCTAGGTTTCGCCACGACCTACGACCCTACGAGCTCATCTCAAACGCCGGTAGTCTCCGAGTTCATCGGCGTCCTCGGCCTGCTGGTCTTCCTCGCCATCGACGGGCACCTGATGGTGCTATCGACGCTACTGGAGAGTTTCCGAGCACTTCCGATCGGAGTCTTGCCTCACAAGGCCTCGTGGGCCAACATGGCAAACGCTGGCGCCATAATATTTTCTGCTGGACTACTGCTCGCGCTGCCGATTGTCGTGACCTTACTCATCACCAACACGGCCATTGCCGTTCTCGGGCGCGTCGCCCCCCAATTGAACATCATCGTCATCGGCTTCCCGGTCACGATCACTATCGGCTTCATCGCCCTGTATGTCTGCCTCCCATACCTCGTCGCCCCCCTGATGCGGCTATTCGAAACGGGGCTGACCTCGATGCTCGGAAATTTTGTCCTGCGATAAACGCTTATCGTGGCAACCTTACGGAAGACCAACCAGACGCACAGTTCCTGCGGAAACGCGATAGTTGAAGGGAGTTGAAGATTCAATCCCTTCAACGTAATCCAGCAACTGATAGCCGGACGCCCCGCGTTCCTGCTGAAGCTGCGAGGCACGCCGGCGAATGACCTGAATCGCCTCTCCGTCACCGCCAAGCCTGAAATAGCGCGCGCGCAACAACAGGCGATACGAATCGTTGCTAATCGGGGTTTCAGCGATCGTCCAATTGTTGGCCAGCGGATTGAGAAGGTTGATATCCGGCAGTGACACGATGTCTCCGGTCACCGGCGAGACGGAATTGACCGTCGTACACGCGGTGCAAGCAAGCGCTAATAGCGCTACAACCAGTCGTCTATTGCCCATCAGAGATAATTGAAAAGGCTCAAGCCGGTAATCTTTGCGTACGAGCTTTGCGACGCCTCAAGTTGCGTCTGCTGCTGAATAAACCGGGAGATCGTTTCAGCGTAGTCAATGTCCTGAAGATTCGACAAACGCTCTTGATACTGCAGGTCCAAGGTAGAGGACAGATTGGCCAGCGAATCGAGTTCATTCATGCGTGAGCCGATGGAGGCCTGAACGCTCAACACGTTGTCGAGAATGCCGTGAAGGTTCTCCAACTCGGTTTCGTAGGTGCTGTTGAACGCGGCTGTCGCCGTGGCATCGCCCGAGATGTCCGTAGAAAAGGCCGTGATCAGATTCTGCAAGGTACCAAAGACGCTTTGACCATTGTCAAAAATCGTTTCCCCTGAATCATTCACCGCAATCTGCCGCGACGGCCCGACCTGAAGCAGGCGCTGTCCATCGTCACCAGCGTACGTCACGGAACCATCTGCCTGCAGTTCAAACGGCTTGGTATCGCTCTTATAACCCGAGAACAGGTAATAACCGTTGGCATCCTTGCTGTTCGCCAGGCCGAGCAACAAATCAAACTGGCTCTGCAAATCCGCGGCAATGGATTCGCGGTCGCTATCCGAATAGGATCCGTTCCCACCAGCGACCACGCGCTCCATGATGTACTGCACACTCTCCACCACCGATTCCAGTTGCCCTTCCTCGTAAGCCAGCTGGCTGGAGGCATTCGACTGGTTATCGGCAAACTGGCTATTGACCGCCAACGATTGATTGGTCAATACCACCTGCGCCGCGGCCACCGGATCATCCTGCGCCGACAAGAAGCGCTTGCCGGTCGACAACTGGTTCTGGATCTTGTAAAGGCTGGTCTGCCCGTCCATCAAACTGCGGGCTCCCGACTGGTAAATCTGACTGGTACTGATTCGCATGGCTACTCCGTCACCCTATGGCCAGAATTGAATCAAAAAGCTCCGAGGCGATCTGCAGCATTTTTGCCGCCGCCTGGTAGGACTGCTGATATTCGATGAGCTTGGCGGCCTCCTCATCCAGATTGACCCCCGAAATGGAATCACGCGCATCCTCGGCTTCGGTCAACAGCGTCGTCTGGGCAGCCAGCAGCGTTTCTACCTCATTCCCCTTATTGCCCAGATCGCTGACCATCTGGGCATATGCCGTCGCAAAACTGGCGGCATTCCCGTCCATCGTCTTGCCCGTCTGCAGTTGGGCCAACAGCAAGGCATTCCGGTTATCCGAAACACCGCTGTCACTCGCAGCGCCTGCGGCAATCAGACGAACATCGGCAGAAACCGCATCATTCACCTCGATCCCCTGCGCCGCATTCCGCGTTGGCTGAATCAAGTAGCTGTAAGTTTCTCCAGCGGTGAAGGCGGCGTTTGCTAAGATTGAAAAACCAAGGCTCGTACCGATTTGAGTATTAATGGCCGCAATATCAGCCCCTGTCCAGATATCGTCCGGATTCGAAAGGCTGGTCAGGGTCACACTATTTGTGCTGCCGTCGTAGTCGAGTCGATAGTCACTGGTCGTCAGGTTCGTGTAGAACGTACCATCGCTGCTCTGCAAGGGATCCAGAAAAGCCGCAGATACTTCAACCGCTGCTGTGCCCTCGGGATTATTGCCATTGCCGACGACCGTCGGGACATCCAGGCTGAAAAAAGCCTCTACTGAAGAACCCGTATTGCCCAGCAAATCCCGACCCTGCGCGTGCTGCGCGTTGAAGGTCAGCGCGAGGGACGCCGCGATGCGTCCCAGTTCATTCGCCGCCGTGTCCAGCGTCTCCGAACGGTATTCCAGAATACCGGAGAGCGCCCCGCCGGAAAGAACCGATTCGGGCAACTCTTGTGTTCCGGACGGATTGACCAGACCGACGGTCAGCCTTGAAGGATCCTCGGAAGAAGATACTGCCGTGAGCGTCGTTGCCGTCAATCCGACCACGAGTTGCTGGCCGTTACCGAAAAAGACATTCAACGAACCATTCGAGTTGGTCGTCGTTTGCACGCCAATCAGCTTGTTAAGCTCCGCAACAACCAGGTCGCGCTGGTCATAGAGATCGTTCGGCGGCTGGTTCGTCGACGATTCCGCCACGATGATCTGCTTGTTCAGGGTCGCAATCTGCTGGGCATACGAATTGATCGATGTCACATAGCCCTGAATCTGGCTATTGATCCCCTCGTACTGAGCGTCGATCTGGGAATTCAGACTCTGGAAACGCGACACCAGCGCTTCCGCGGAAGACACCATGGTTTGCCGGGTTGCCAGCGAAGAAGGATCTGCACTGACCTGATTGACCCCTTCGAAAAAACCATCCAGCGCCGAAGCCAGCCCGGCATCCTCATCGAGGAGCAAATTGTTGAGTTGAGTGATTGAGGTTGAATAGGCTTCGAGTTCGCTGGCTGTGGTCTGTGCCGTATACACCTGCTTGGCAACGTAGCTGCTGTAGATCCGCTCGATGGTCGAAACATGGGCACCTTGCCCGACATATCCGGCCCCGGTCAGGGTCGCGACGTTTGATGCCTGAATGATCCGCTGCCGGTTATAGCCTTCGGTGTTGGCATTGGCGATGTTATGCGACGTCGTTGCCAGTCCGAGTTGGGCGTTTTGCAGCGCCGAGATACCAATGCTATAGATTCCTGAACCCATGGAACTCTCTCCTTTTCCATGTGATTAACGGCACATTTGCCGGTTTATTAAGCGTCAATTCCTTATCCGGCGAGCGCCTGGCGAAGCGTGGCGCCCCCGATGATCCGTCCCAGCTTGTCAGCGTATTGCGGGTCGGTGGCATACCCTGACTGTTGCAGCGAGCGGGCAAACTGCGCGCCATCCTGTTGCCCCAGGACGGTCGAAAAGCGCGGGCTCTGGCCAAGCAGGTTGGCATAGTCCTGGAATGCCTCGCCGTAGGAGCCATAGGCGCGAAACTTCTCCCGCACCGTCTGCGCGACGCCATCGACGTACTCGGTCGTCTGGATCTCGACGGACGGGCCCGTCCAGCTTCGTCCGGCCTTGATGCCGAAGACGTTGTACGTCTGCGATCCGTCGGCATAGCGAATTTCGCTTTTGCCCCACCCGCTTTCGAGCGCCGAGTGGGCGACGAGGAACGGCGCCGGCACGCCAAGGCTTTTTGCCGCCTCGCTGGCGTGCGGCCAGACCTTGTTGACGAATTCCTGCGCCGACACGGAAGCGCCGTCGCCGACATCGGCAGCGGCACCCCGAACGACCGATCCAACGCTGCCGGCACCGGCAAGAAACCCGGCAGAAGTTGCCGCCTGCCGCTGTACGAAAGCTTGCTGCAATTGTGCAAGCGTCGAACCCACGCTACCTTCGTCTACCCCCTGCAAGCCCAGACCGAGTTGCTCTTCGATCAACTTCGCGAAACCGAGGCTGCCGGTGGAGGACAGATTCTGGGCAAGTTGCTGATCGAGTATCGACGTAAAGAAGCGCGTCTGGTCGCTGTCCATCAGCCCATCCTGCGGCGTCGCATCGCGCATGCTCTTGAGCATCATCTGCAACAACATGCCTTCGAACTGCTGCGCGGCCTGCTTCAGGCCGACCTGCGGATCCTGTTTGATTTTCAGCTGCGTATCGGACGCTGTCGACATATCAAGGACGAAGCGGCCGGTCTGGAAGTTATCTGCTCTCATGGACCAGAAAAAGCAACTTTCAGGCCAACTAGATGATCTCCAGCTCCGCGCGAAGCGCTCCGGCAGCTTTCATAGCCTGCAATATCGACAACAGATCCTGCGGGTTGGCCCCGAGCGCATTGATCGCCTTGATCACCTCGGACAGATTGGCGCCGGCCTTGACCGCCATCAGACTGCCGCGCTGTTGCTCGATCGCGATATCCGCTTGCGTGGTGGTGACCGTTTGCCCGCCTGAAAGCGGATTCGGCTGACTGACCTGCTGCTCCGACCTCACCACGACGGACAAGGAGCCGTGTGCCACGGCACATGATTCGATCGTCACCATCTGATTCATCACGACGGAACCAGTGCGCGGATTGACGATCACCTTCGCCATCGCCTTGGTCGGACGCACCTCCACGTTCTCAAGCCTGCCGACGAACGCAACCCGCTCGTTGGCGGACTCCGGCGCCACAACGCGAACGACCCGCCCGTCCAGCGCCTCCGCAACCTCCACCCCGATATTTCGGTTGATCGCTTCGACCATGCGCTGGACAGTTCCAAAATCGGTATTGGCCAGCTCGAAATGAACGTAAGCGCCCTGACCGAGCGAGGTCGGCACCTCGCGCTCGACGGTCGCACCGGCGGGGATGCGCCCGGCCAACAGGTGATTGACCACTGCCCGGCTTCCGCCAGCAGACGCACCTGCGCCGCCGACCATCAGATTCCCTTGCGCCTGAGCGTAGACCTGCCCGTCCGCACCCTTGAGCGGCGTCATGATCAGCGTTCCGCCGCGCAGGCTCTTGGCATTCCCCATCGAAGAGACGGTCACGTCGATTTGCTGGCCGGTGCGGGCAAACGGCGGCAGGCTGGCGGTCACCATCACCGCTGCCACGTTCTTCAGTTGCAACGACTGGGTCGTGGGCAAGGTCGTGCCCAGCTGCGCGAGCATGTTGATGATGCTTTGCGTGGTGAACGGTGTTTGCGTGGTCTGGTCACCGGTTCCGTCAAGCCCGACCACCAGGCCATAGCCGACCAGCTGGTTGTGGCGGACTCCCTGGATGCTCGCCAGGTCCTTGATGCGATCTGCAAGGACATTGCTGCTGAAAAGGGCAACAAAAACAACGCCAAGCAATGCCCAGAAACGTGAGGTGCGATAGCTTTTCTGTCTCATGATCCGCCTTCCGCCTCCTGGCCGCTAGAACGGCAGCACCGTCATGAAGAAGCGTGCAAGCCACCCCATGACCTGCGCCTCGCTGATCACGCCGGTTTCCTTGTACTCGATGCGCGCGTCAGCGACGTTCGCCGAACTGATAGTGTTCGCGGTACTGATGAAGTAGGGGTTCACCACGCCGGAAAGCCGGATGTACTCGGTGCCGTGACCGATGGACACCTGTTTTTCCCCCGAAACCAGCAAATTCCCGTTCTCCAGAACTTCGATCACGGTCACGGCGATATTGCCGGTAAAGACGTTGTTTGCCGCGGCATCGCCTTCACCCGCGAGGGTGTTCGAGCTCTGCGCCGACAAGGTCAGCCCCTGGAAAGATTTTCCCGGCAGACCACTGATCGTGGGAACCGTGGCCGAAACGTTGCTCGCCCGGCTCACATTGGTACTCGACTCGGTCGATGCCGAGGTCCTTTCCGCTATCACGATGGTCAGGGTGTCGCCGACATAACGCGCGCGACGATCCTCAAACAGCGTGCGCGAACTACCCGCCTGATAAATACTCCCGTTCGCCGGGGCTGCCGCATTACGTGGATTGGGCCGGACGGACATCGGTTGATGCACGTTCGTCGGCGGCACGGTGTTACACCCCCACATCACGAAAGCCAGCCCGATCAATAGCGCAGCGTTACGCATCATGGCACCTCATAGCTGCGTCAGCCGACTCAGCATCTGATCCGAGGTAGAAATCACTTTGGAATTGAGTTCATACGCCCGCTGCGTCTGGATCATGCTGACGAGCTCTTCCGCCACGTTGACGTTCGACGTCTCGACGTAGCTCTGGTAGAGCGCACCGGAGCCGTTGGTTCCGGGCGTATTCGGCGTCGGCGCGCCGCTTGCCGCCGTTTCAAGATACAGGTTTTCTCCAATGCTCTGCAGCCCGCCGACGTTGATGAATGTCGCAACCTGCATCGTGCCGATCTGCGTCGTCGCCGCCGACCCGGCCTGTACGACACTGACGACACCGTCCTTGGCGATCGTGATCGAGGTGGCATCGGCCGGAATGGTGATCGCCGGCTGAATCGGATAGCCGCTCGACGTGACCAACTGTCCCTGGCTGTCGCGCTGCAGCGAGCCATCGCGCGTATAAGCCGTTGTTCCGTCAGGCAACAGCACTTGCAAAAAGCCAGCGCCATCGATGGCGACATCCAGATCGTTGCCGGTCTGCTGCAGTGATCCCTGCGTCTGGATACGTGCCGTTGACACCGGCCGTACGCCCGTACCGAGCTGCAAGCCGCTGGGAATCTGCGTCGACTGGGACGACTGTGCTCCCGGCTGGCGCAACGTCTGGTAGAGGAGATCCTCGAACACCGCGCGCGAACGTTTGAAACCGTTGGTGCTGACGTTCGCCAGGTTGTTGGAAATGACGTCCAGGTTGGTCTGTTGCGCGTCGAGCCCGGTACGGGCAATCCAGAGAGAGCGGATCATTTATTTTTTTCCCGTTGCAATGCTTAACTCATCGAGAGGATCTGGTTGGCCTTGCTGGCGTTGCCGTCAGCGGTCTGCAGCATCTTGATCTGCATTTCGAACTGCCGCGCCAGACTGATCATGCTGACCATCGAATCGACCGGATTGACGTTGCTTCCTTCAAGCGTCTCCGGTGCGAGACGGACGTTCCCGTCGACCTCAGCTGGCTGGCCGTTGCGCGTCCGGAAGAGGCCATCGTCGCCCCGAACCAGATCGGTAGCCGCCGGATTGACCAGCTTGATCCGCCCGACTTCATTGACGTTGTTCGGCGAACCAAACAACGGGACGACCGAGATGGTTCCATCCGGTGAAATGGTGATGTTGTTGTCCGGCGGAATGGCGATCGGCCCGCCGTCGCCAAGGACATTCTGTCCGGCGGACGTCTGCAGCTGGCCGTTGGCATCGACCCGCAAGTTTCCGGCGCGGGTGTAGGCCTCCTGGCCGTTCCCGGCATCGACGGCGATCCAGCCGTCGCCCTGCACGGCCACATCGAGCGGACGCCCGGTCGCCATCATCGGTCCGGGTTGAAGAACATCGGCCACGGACGCATCGACGACGAAAGCGCGCGTCGGCGCACCCTCGCCTTGCAAGGGAACCGAGCGGAAGCGATGCTCCATCGCCCGGTAGCCGATCGTCGAAGCGTTGGACAGGTTGTGTGCGACGCCCGCCTGCTGCTGGAACGCCTGCCGGGCGCCGGTCATCGCGGTGTAAATCAGCCGATCCATGGGGTCTCTTCTCTCGCTATCCGGCTAACGTTGATCAGCGCAGATTGACCAGCGTCTGCATGATCTGATCCTGCGTCTTGATCGATTGCGCGTTCGCCTGGTAGTTGCGCTGCAGGGTGATCATATTGACCAGTTCGGCTGTCAAATCGACATTGGACTCTTCAACCGCTGCCGATTGGAGAACGCCACGCGAACCAGCACCCGGCGAGCCATCCAGCCCCTGGCCAGAAGTGGAGGTAGCTTGATACAGGTTGTTGCCGAGATTGATCAGGCCATTGGAATTCGGGAATGTCGTCAGAACAATCTGCGCCAGATTTTTGGTCTGGCCGTTACTATAGTTGCCAAGCACGATCCCGTCCGAGCCAATACTGATGCTGGAAAGTGACCCCTGCGCGTATCCCCCTTGGTATTGCGAGTTCACCGTGCTGTCGCCGCTGTAACTGGTTGAATTGGCGAAATCAATGTTCCAGTTGGGTTGCCCAGAACCTAGAGGACTCTCTGCCCCAGTTGTGACAGTCCAAGTAGTCGGCAACGGCAATACTTTAGATGGGTTACCGTCCGCGTCAACGATGGCAGTCCCTGTGGAATCAAGAACGCCATCCAGCCCGCCACTGGTATTGAAGTCGAGGCTGCCTAACAGCGTGGCGTTGTCCCCGCCATCCAGAGTGGCGCGGACCTCCCATATCCCATCCGTACCGGTATTGACAAAATAATAGGTAACGTTGTGATCAACGCCCAACGTGTCATAAACAGTCTGCGCTGTCGAGAAGTTATAAGTCAGCGGATTGCTGTAGCTGAACGGAGAAACCGAAGGAACGTCTTCGCTTGAATCGAGATTGATGACCATCTCCGCGTTTCCGCCCAACGCCGCACCGGTCGCCTGTGGCGCAATATTGCTGGTATCGATACGGATTTCGTCGGGCTCGGAGGGAACAATCTGCCCCGTTGCAGTCGCCACATAGCCCATCAACCGATAATTCTGGTCGTTGATGATGTAGCCTTGGTTATCCGCATGAAACTGCCCGTTGCGCGTGTAGGCAATGACATCGTCGCGCGTCACCTTGAAGAACCCGCCACCGTTGATCGCCACGTCCAGCGAGTTGTTGGTGGTCGTAATGTTTCCCTGGGTGAATTGCTGGAAGACGGAGGACAGCGACGTACCGATCCCCACCTGCGATGCGCCGCTTCCGCTCAGCGAGGCGGCATAAACGTCGGCGAAATGCCCACTGGACGACTTGAAGCCAACCGTGCTGCTGTTCGCCACGTTGTTGCCGACCACATCCAGCGCCTTGGAAGAAGCGTTAAGCCCGCTTAGCCCTTGTTGAAATGACATTTTCTACCTCTGTCTCAAAATAAACGGCTAGAAAATCTGCTGCACATCGGAGAAGTCGTACATCCCCAGCGATCCGAGATCGAGCCGGAACGAACCACTCGTTGTCCGTGTAAGAGCAGAAACCGTGCCAAGCTGCAAGGCTTCGGCAGTCACGCTGTTCGCTCCGTTGCTCGCACTCACTGTGAATGCGTAGGAACCATCCGGTGCCGTCTCTCCGGAACTTGTCGCGCCATCCCAGGAAAACAGCACGTTGCCAGCTTCGTTCGCGCCGAGCGTCTGGGTCTGAACGACCTTGCCGGTACTGTCGAGAATGCTCACCGTGACCTCATCAGCTGCGCTGGCAAGATTCACCCCACCGTAGGCTTCGCCATCAGACAGGGTCAGCCCGTCCCCCGGAACCAGCACGGTGTTGCCGATCAACGCAGAAGCCTGGACCGCCTGCGTCTGAGCCAGACTGTCGACCAGCGAGGTGAGCTGCGTATTGAGCTGCTCGATGCCCTCCACGGTGCTCATCTGCGCCAGCTGGCTGGTGATTTCGGTATTTTCGAGCGGATTGAGCGGATCCTGGTTCTCGAGTTGCGCCACGAGCAGGGTCAGAAAGCGGTTCTGGATGTCTTCGGTCGTCGTGGTGCTCGTCGAACTCGAACTTCCGGAGTTCAGCGAGGCGAGGATACTGCTCGATGTGGTGCTTGTATCAACTGTCGTCATGACATTCTCCTGAATGCGCTACTGGCTGCATTACTGACCGAGGGTCAGTGTCTTCAGCAACAACTGTTTGGCCGTATTCATCACCTCGGCGTTCGTCTGGTAAGAGCGCGAGGCGGAAATCATGTTCACCATTTCATCGACCACGCTCACGTTCGGCAGGGTGACGTAGCCGTTCTCGTTGGCCGCGGGGTTGCGCGGGTCGTAAATCATCCGCCCCGGACTGGCGTCCTCGACCACCTGTTTGACCCTGACGCCAAGCGCCGCACTTCCCTCGACCGGCGCCGCCTCAAAGACAACCTGCTTCGCGCGGTAAGGTTTGCCGTCCGGACCGGCAATACTGTCCGCATTGGCCAGATTGCTTGCCACCGCGTTGAGCCGCATCGACTGCGCGGTCAACGCGCTGCCGGCGACCTGAAAGACGTTGAATACGCTCATTATTGTGACTGGACCGCAAGGCCCAGCATCTTCAGTTGGTGGGTAATGAACGTGAGGCCCGCCTCATAGCGAATGGCGTTCTCGGAAAACGCCGCCCGCTCCACGTCCATCTCGACGGTATTCCCGTCCGCACTCGATTGCGCCGGCGTACGGTACTTGAGCGATACCGGCCCGGCGCTGTCCGTTCCGGCAAGATGCGCCGTGTCGGTCCGAGCCACCGAGAGACCGCCCTCGCTGCGCCCCGCGACCGCTTCGCTCAAGGCAGTCGCGAAGTCGAAATCCCGCGCCTTGTAGTTCGGCGTATCCGCATTGGCGATGTTCCCCGCCAGAACCTGCTGTCGGTAGGCACGCATGCCCAGCGCCGTTTGCTGGAACGAAAGCGCGTTGTCGAGTTTGCTGATCACGGTCTCTCCAAGGAAAAGCATCTGATCCAGCAAAGCAACCGTCGTGCCAATCGAAAACTGGCACCGAACAAGCGGCATCGCCTCGGCAAACCACGAGACATCGGCAATTCTTGCCGCCAAAATCAGCCGCCTCGACACGGCCGTTGCCAAAACGGTGGCCATTTTCTTCGCCATCAATCGTCGATCAGGCAAAATAGCGGCATGAACTGCCGACGCCGCCTTCGAGTCCTCCTTTGCGCCCTGTGTCTGTTATCACCGCTGCTCGCCAGCGCACAAGCAGGGCAATCGGCTCTGTATCGTGCCGTCGACGACTTTCTGCAGAGCCAGACCCGGGGCCTGCCCGGTAAAGTCAGTTATCGAGTCACGCCGCTCGACCCTCGCACCCAGCTCGCGGAGTGCGAGGCTTTCGAGCCATTCTTCCCGACGGGAAGCGCCCCTTGGGGGAGAACGACGGTCGGCGTCCGCTGTCTCGGACCGTCATCCTGGACCATCTACATCCAAGCCCAGGTCAGCGTACGGGCGAACTATCTTGTTGCCGCCCGCCCACTCGCCGCCGGCCAGATCATCGGCGAGCGCGACCTCATTCGGCGGACCGGCGACCTCGGAGCGCTTCCCGCCAGCGTCCTTTTCGACGCCGAGCAAGCCGTCGGCAAGACGATCAAGATAGGCATCGCCGCCGGCCAACCGCTGCGCAGCGATCAGTTGATCGAACCGTGGGCAATACAACTCGGGCAGAATGTCAAAACAGTGACCCGCGGCGCCGGTTTCAGCGTCAGCAGCGAAGGAAAGGCCTTGAATAACGCGGCCGAAGGGCAGGTCGTTCAAGTCAAGACACCTTCCGGCCAGATCGTCAGCGGAATCGCGCGCGCCGGCGGGATAGTCGAGATCGCTTATTGATCGCCTGTTGACCCGAACGACTTTCGCGCCTGGGCGGAAGATCCTGTCGAAAAGATGCTAAAGTTTCCGCCCCGGCTGTCGATAAGAGGCGTAAGCAAGGAACTTTTGAGGCATCGCCATGAAGATTGAGAACTCCCCGAAACTCACCAATGCGTCCGTCGTCAAGGAAAACCGCGGGACGGCGACCAAGGCAGCCGCCAGGAATTCCGACGACGTTCAACTGAGCAGCGTTGCATCGCAACTCGCTGCGTCGGAGAGCGAAGCTCCTTTGGATGCCGGACGCGTCGCCGAAATCAAACAGGCGATCGCAGAAGGCCGGTTCTCGATCAATCCCGGCGCTATCGCCGACCGATTGATCGCCTCCGCCAAAGAGCTGGTCGGATCCCGCAGCGACGCCTGATCCATTCACCGCATGCCTCCGGCCAAAGACGAGTTGCTCGATATCGTCACCGCAGAAGCGGCGCTGATCGCTCGATTCGTCGACCTGCTGGAGACGGAGAAAACGGCCCTCACTGAGGGAAATGTAGACGACCTGGCCCGCTTCGCGACCGAAAAGGAGCCCTTGGTGGCTGACCTGCAACGTCTCGGCTGCCAGCGCAACGATCGCCTCTCTGCCTTGAATCTGCCCGCAGACCGCCAAGGCATGTCCGCGTGGGCAGCGGGCAGTCCCGACGCCTCTTCAGCATGGGAAAAGACGTTGAAATTGGCCGCCCGCGCGCGCGATCTCAACCGGCTGAACGGGGAACTGATCCAGATGCGCCTGCAGTACAACAGCCGGATTCTCGAGATTCTGCAACGCAACACCGCCGCTCTGGATCTGTATGGTCCGGATGGAAAGGCATCCGGGACTGGCGAACGGCGAATCAACGACGCGGTATAGCGCGCTCGTTCCGTAATCGGCTATTGGCGCGCCTCGGGCGCCGAATCTTCTTCCAGCGCGACCTCCCTGCCTTTTTCCGGCCCGCTCGAATCGATCAGGATCGTGACCCGCCGGTTGCGTGCCCGTCCGTCAGCGAGAAGATTCGGCTCGACCGGCCGGGTGTCGGCATAGCCAATCGCTGTTAGCCGCTCGGCCGCCACCCCCGAATCGGAAAACAGCCTGAGCACGGTCGTCGCCCGCACGGCCGAGAGTTCCCAGTTGGAGGGAAACTGGGGCGTATTGATGGGCACATTGTCCGTGTGCCCCTCGATGGTGATCGGGAAGTCGGTCGGCGCCAGCACCTGCGCGATCGCCCGCATCGCCTTGGCAGACAAGGGATGCAGGACGGCCTGTCCCGGCGAGAACAGGATGCTGTCGTTGATTTCCACGGTCACCCCGCGACTCGTCTCGATCACCCGCACCTTTCCCTGTTCGATGAGCGGGGCCATGACATCGAGAATCTCCTTGGCCACGTTGCGCATCTTGTCCCGCCGCTTCTGTTTTTCTTCTGCCTGACGAGTGGCCATCTGCGGCCGCTTCTGGGCCAGGGCAATCGGAGGTTGCAGGAGAATCGGGGCCTGCGTCGCGCTGTTCGCCTGGATATTGCGAAAAGCGCTCATCATCGAATCGCTGAGAATGCGGTACTTGCCTTCGTTCACCGACGAAAGAGCGTACATCACCACGAAAAAGGCAAACAGTAGTGTAATGAAATCAGCGTACGAGACCAACCAGCGCTCGTGGTTGTCATGCTCGTCATCATCTCTCCGACGTCGGGCCATGGTTCAGGAAACGTAGCCTTGCAGACGGCTTTCGATGATGCGCGGATTGTCGCCATTGGCAATCCCCACCAGACCGTCGACAATCATCTCGCGATGGACGACGAGACGCCCGATATGCGCCTTGAGCTTGTTCGACATCGGAAGGAAGACCAGATTCGCCAGACCAACCCCGTAAATCGTCGCGACAAATGCCACCGCAATCCCGGCTCCCAGTTTCGACGGATCGGACAAGTTCTCCATCACGTGGATCAACCCCAGCACCGCACCGAGAATACCGATGGTCGGCGAATAGCCGCCTGCTGCCTCCCAGATTTTTGCTCCCATGCGGAGTTGCTGCTCATACGTGTTGATCTCTACTTCGAGCACTTCGCGCAAACGCTCCGGCTCAGCGCCGTCCACCAGCAACTGCAACCCCTTGCGAGAGAATCCATCTTTCAGTTGCGCCATCGAGTTTTCCAGCGCCAGCAACCCCTCACGGCGCGAAAGCTGACTCCACGCCGCGATCTGCTTGATTTGCTGCTGATAATCGACCTCCGGGGGAAGCCAGACCCAGCGCGTCATGCGCATGCCGCGAACGAAAGTCGCGTAGGGACTCTGCAGCATCACGGCCCCCATCGTGCCACCGAGGACGATCAACAGCGCCGTCGGCTGAGCCAGCGAACCGACATGTCCGCCTTCCAGGATCTGCCCGCCGACAATCGCCACGATTCCGATCACCAGGCCAAGTACGCTGATCTTATCCATTCTTCCTGGCTTTCTTCTTGACGCCCGATTCTCCGAAAACCCTGGCGCGCAGACGCGCGACAGCCTGGGTATGCAGCTGGCAGACGCGCGACTCCGTCACCCCCATGACTTCGCCGATTTCACGCAAATTGAGATCCTGTTCGTAATACAGAGACATCATCAACTTTTCGCGCTCGGGAAGCAACTCGATTCCCTGCACGAGCAAGCGCTTGAAGCTCTCATCTTCGAGGATCGCCAACGGATCGCCCGACGTATCGCTCAAATGGCGTTCCAGAAAGTCCTCGTCGCCGTCATCCACCAAATCTTCCAGCGAGATCAACTGATGCCCGCGCGCATCCTGCAGCATCTTCTGGTATTCGGCGAGCGAGACCCCCAGCGATCGAGCCAGTTCGCTCTCAGAAGGCGTGCGACCGTTTTCCTGCTCGAGCTGCGCGATCGCCTTTTCTATCTGCCTGAAATCGCGCCGCAAACTACGCGGCAGCCAGTCGTTCTCCCGCAGACCGTCGAGCATGGCACCGCGGACCCGTTGCGCGGCGTAGGTCTCGAATTGCGCGCCCATGCCCGCCTCGAACCGGTCGATGGCATCGAGCAGTCCGATCATGCCGTTTTGCACAAGATCCTCGACCTGGACGCTCGACGGGAGACGAGACATCAGGTGGTGGGCGATGCGCTTAACAAGCGGAGCGAACTGCTGAACCAGCTGGTCCTTGTTGATCTGACCGGCAGCGTTGTACATAGAGCGAGAAGGTCAAGCGTAAATGGCGACGGGATCGATTTGCTGGCTCAAGTGTAACAGTTGCTCAAGAAACTGTTCGAGCCCTCCGTCGCTCTGCTCCGGCCTTTGCCAGTCAAGAAGTTCGCCCGCCACCCGGCGACAGGCCTTCGCCGCTGCGGCATCCGGATACAGGCTTTCCAGCGGCTGGCACAGCGCAATGGCCCGTTGTACTCGCTCGTCGAGAGGCACGCCGCCGGCGTACTCGAGCCGGGCGAAACGTCGGCCGTGAGTCACCCGCGCGATGTTGCCGAAGACCGCCCGCGCCTCCACGGCACTGCGCGCTCCGTTGACCAGAATTCGATAGTCCCGGCGGGCGTAGCCCAGGCTCGCCTTCTTGATCAGCGCATACGCCTCGGTAATCGAGGCGGGCGTCGGCGACATGACTATGATTGCCTGATGAGCGGCGAGAGCGAACGGAGAGAATCCGAGCGGATGATCCAGCGAAGCATCGACCAGGATCACATCGGCCTGCTCTTCAAGCGCAGAAAACCCCTTCATCAAGGCATCGCGCTGGGAAGCGCCCAATTTGCCGAGGTGCCCGACTGCCGCAGCGACAGGCAGCACCCGCACGCCCGGGTAGACGTTGATCAAGGCATCCGGGAGCGGCAGCCCGTTTTCGAGGACATCCAGGAGGTCATGGCGGATTTCTCTGCCAAAACGCGCCGTAACCCCGCCCTTGGCTCCTTCGTCGAACACGAGGACATTCTTGCCCCGCCGCGCCAGACAAGCGGCGAGGTTGGCGACCAGCGTACTCTTGCCGACGCCCGCGCTCCCCGCGGCGAACGCGACGACCCGCAACTGCTCGCGGGAAAAAAGTCGACGCAGGCCCGCGGCCTGGTCAGCGTAAAGTTCAGCCACGACGCCCGCCCGCCGCCGCGACTTCCGGAGCGCTGGCCATCATCAGCCCCGATTCGAGGCCGTCGAGCCGATGAGGAGAGGATTGCGGCAGGTCTTTGAACGCCCGGTGCAGCAGGTAAACACGATTCGGTAAATGCAGATCTTCCGGCACGCGCTGTCCGTTGGACACATAGTGCAGCGGCAAGCGGTGGCGGATGATGACGTCAAGCGCCGTCGCCAACCCGGCCGCTTCATCGACCTTGCTCAGGATGCAACCGGCCAGATCCGGGCCGCTGTAGGCCCGAACGACGTCATCGAGCGTATCGCCACGCCCCGTTGCCGACAGCAGCAGCAGGCGCTTGACACCGCTATGCCCGAACATCGCCACCTGTTCCTCGACCAGCCGGTCTCGCTGACTCATCCCCATGGTATCGATCAACACCATGTGCTTGTGCTGCAGGTCGGACAAGGTCTGCCGCAACTCTTCAGCGTCCCTCACCATATACACGGAAACACCCAAGATGCGGCCGTAGATTCTGAGTTGCTCGTGCGCTCCGATCCGGTAACCGTCGGTCGTGATCAGCGCCACCTTGCTGGCACCGTGGCGCAGGACGCAACGAGCGGCAAGCTTTGCCGTTGTCGTGGTCTTGCCGACGCCGGTCGGCCCGACCAGGGCGTAAACGCCGCCGCGATCGATGATGTCGCTCTCCGTCCCGATCGTGCGCAGCGAGCGGTCGGCGGCCGCCTTGACCCAGGCCAGCGCTTGCGTAGCAGCCAGATCGCGCGGCAACTCCGCCAGGAGATCGCGCGCCAGACGTGGAGAGAAGCCGGCATCGAGCATCTGGCGCAGAATTTCCGTTTTGACTGGCTCCGAACGCGTGCTCTCGCCCCACGCGAAGCCTGCCAGATGCTGTTCGACGATGCGCCGCAACGAACGAATCTCGTCCATCACCTCGGACGGGATAATTTCCGCCTGTTTTGGCGTACTGCTTGCGACATCTTGGACCACCGGCCGATCAATGCGCGGCAGTGGCCTTGAGGCCAGCGGTGGAATTTCCCTGGGCGCCAACGCCCGCCCGGCTGGAGGCTGCTGCGGACGCGATCCTGCGCTCAGGCGAACGGTGTAGTCTTCGTCCCGCCGGGGCCTCGTTTCCACACTTGGCTGTTGGACGATCATGTCCATTTCGCCGGCCGCCACGGCCATGATTTCGACTCCGCCAGGAACGGCCCGGTTAGACAGGATGATGGCATCCGGCCCAAGGAGTTCCTTGACCTTGCGCAACGCATCCCGCGCCGTTGATGCGACAAATTTCCTGACGTTCATGCTTTACCCCCAATGATCGAGGTGACCTTGATGATTTTGTTTTCCGGTACTTCCGCATGGGCCAGCACCTTCAGTTGAGAAATCCCCCGTCGCAGGAAGCGCGACAGGAGCGGGCGGAGATTGCCTGAGACCAGGAGAACGGCTGGCAGACCCAGCGCCTCCTGCCGCTGCGCCGCCGCCGCCGTCTCCCTGATCAGCGTATCGGCGAGGCCGGGCTCGATGCTGGCACCTTCGCCACCGCCGGCCATGGCCTGGTTCAGTATCCGTTCGAGTTGCGGATCGAGCGACATCACCTGGATTTCCCCGCCGCTTGGATAGAGCTGCTGGACAATCGAACGCCCGAGCGCGATACGCACCTGCGCCGTCAATGCTTCGCCGTCCTGGGTACGCGGGGCAGATTCGGCAAGCGTCTCGATGATGGTACGCATATCCCGGATATGCACCCCTTCGTCCAGCAGGTTCTGCAGCACCTTCTGGAGCACCCCGAGTTGCAGAACCTTCGGCACGAGATCCTCGACCAGTTTCGGCATTTCCTTCGCCAAATGGTCGAGCAGCGCCTGCGCCTCCTGGCGCCCGAGCAACTCGGCGGCATGCGACAGGATCAGATGGTTGAGGTGGGTCGCCACCACGGTGCTGGCATCAACCACGGTATAACCGAACGCCTGCGCCTGGTCGCGCAACGTATTGTCGATCCAGATTGCCGGCAGGCCGAAGGCCGGATCCTTGGTCGCCGTTCCGGCCAACTGACCAACGACGCGGCCGGGGTTGATGGCCAGCAGATTGCCGGGGAAAGCTTCTCCCTGACCGATCTCGACGCCCTTGAGCAAGATCCGGTAGGCGTTCGGCTTCAACTCGAGGTTGTCCCGGATGTGCACGGGAGACACGAGGTAGCCGACTTCCTGTGCGAATTTTTTCCTGATTCCGCGGATCCGGCGCAACAGTTCACCATCTTGCGCCTTGTCCACCAGCGGAATCAGGCGATAGCCAACTTCCAGACCAAGCACGTCGAGCGGCGCCACGTCGGCCCAGCTGGCCTCCTGCGACTCTGCCGTCACCGCGGGGGGGGCCGCTTTCACCGGCACCGGCTTTTCCTGTTCCTGACGACGAGACATTTCCCAGGCCAGTGCGCCAAGCGCCGTGGCCAGCAGCAGGAAGACGAAATTGGGCATCCCGGGGATCAGCCCGAGCAGTCCGATGATCGCTGCCGACAAGCCAATCACCCGCGGGTTGTTGAACAACTGCCCAAGGAATTGCTGGGAAAGATCCTGCGTATCGCCGACACGGGTGACGACCATGCCCGCCGCGATGGAAATGATCAACGCCGGAATCTGGGCGACCAACCCATCGCCGACTGTCAGCAAGGTGTAAGTCTTTGCTGCCGTTCCCAGGTCGAGGTTGTGCTGCAACATGCCGACGAACAGCCCACCGACGACGTTGATCAGCATGATCAGGATCCCGGCGACGGCATCGCCGCGAACGAATTTCGACGCACCGTCCATCGACCCGAAGAAATCCGCCTCTTCGGCAATCGTCGCGCGCCGCCGACGCGCCTCGTCCTCGCCGATCAGACCGGCGTTGAGATCGGCATCAATCGCCATCTGCTTGCCCGGCATGGCATCAAGAGTAAAGCGTGCAGCCACTTCGGCGACCCGGCCGGCGCCCTTGGTGATCACCACGAAGTTGATGATCACCAGGATGGCAAACACGACAATCCCGACCGCGTAATTCCCGCCGACCAGGAAATGACCAAACGCATCGATCACCTGACCAGCCGCCCCCTGTCCTGTATGCCCCTCCAGCAACACGATACGGGTCGACGCGACGTTCAGCGACAGGCGAAGTAAGGTAGTGATCAGCAGAACGGTAGGAAACACCGAAAAATCGAGGGGCTTCAATACATTGATCGCGACAAGCATGACGATGATCGAGATCGCGATGTTGAAGGTGAAAAACAGGTCAAGCATGAAAGGTGGCAGAGGCAACACCATCATGGCCAGCACCAGCATGATCAGCAGCGGCCCGGCGAGCTGCTGCAAGCCGATTCGGCCGATGAAGCTCTGCAGCGTCATGCTCGAACTAGCCATTGGCGACCTCCGCGACCAGCAACTCCTCCGGAACCGGGATCAGCCGCGGGGGAACCGGATAGCTGCCGCCCTGCTGCCGCCAGCGCGCCAGCTGGTAGATGTAGGCCAGCACCTCCGCCACGGCCGCATAGAGTGCCGAAGGGATCTCCTGATCCAGTTCGGCATGGCGGTGCAGCGAACGCGCCAGCGGCGGGGCCTCCAGCAAGGGCACCCCATTCTCGGCACCAATCGTGCGGATCTTCAGGGCGATCTCTCCCATTCCCTTGGCGATGACCTTGGGCGCCCCCATTCCGCCTTTGTAGGCGAGCGCCACGGCAAAATGGGTCGGGTTGGTCACGATCACATCCGCCGAGGGCACCGCGCTCATCATTCGCCGGCGCGCCGCCTCGCGCTGCATGCTCCTGATCCGCCCCTTGACCTCGGGGTTCCCTTCCATTTCCTTGCTTTCGCGACGCACCTCTTCTTTGGTCATTTTCAGCTTGTTGTGGTACTGCCAAAGCTGGAACGGAACGTCGAGCGCGACAATCAGCAGCATCGAGGCGACAATCAGGAGAAAGCTGAAATTGAGCAAATGACCTGCGTTGACCAGGCCTGCATCGATCGTTTGCGTAAGAAGCGAAATGATCTCGCCGCGTTCGGCCCACAGCACACTCGCGGCAACGCCACCGATCAGCGTCGCCTTGGCCACGCCCTTGACCAGTTCCAGCAAACCGGACCAGGAAACGATACGGGTCAAGCCTTTCAGCGGATCGAGCCGCCCCAGATCAGGCGCCATCGCCTTGAACGAGACGTTCCAGCTTCCGAGGAAGAACGGGGAGATCAAGGCCGCCACGACGAGGGCCAGGACAAAGGGAGCAAAGGCAAGCAGGGCATCCAGCGCGATTTCGCCAAAGCGGGCCACCATGATCTGCGGATCACGCAACATGCCCGCATCAAAAATCAGGCCCTGCGACACAATGGTCGATGTGCGATGCATCATCCATCCTCCGACCATCCAGAACGAACCTGCGGCAACCATCAGAACCAGAAATGCCCCAACCTCGCGCGAACGCGGAACCTGCCCCTCTTCACGAGCCTGTTCGAGACGCCTCGACGAGGCGGGCTCTGTTCGTTCGAGATCGCTTTCTTCGGCCATCTTCCGATTCCAAAAAACCAGAGCTAATTATATAAAAAAACATTAAAAAATAAAGATATATATCGTTTTATTTACACCAATTCTCGGAAAAACGAACACTGCCCCCGTTCGCCAAGCCAAAAAAAACAGGGGACCGAAGCCCCCTGACGAATAACAAAATACTTAATCTAATCAGATAGATAACTCAAGAGCTCGAGCATGCCTGATGCCAAGCTCACGATCGATATGCGCATTGAGGTCAGCCAGCAACTCTTTCATATCTAGGATCAGGACAATCTGGCCGTTCGACAGCGTGGTTACGCCTGCCACGCCACGCGGCCGGAAATCATCGAGCGACTTGATTACCGCATCATCACGCCCGGCGAAACTGTCGACCGAAAGGATAAAGCTCCGTTCGGCGGTCTGCATCAGCACGCCATATTCGGGCGTTTGCAGCTGCGGCCATCCAAGCAGACGCGAAAGCGCCACGACCGGTAGAACTTCACCCCGGACAACGAGCGTCTCCTTGCCACCAACCTCCTGCATTTTGTCTTTTTCGATCGGCAATATCTCGCGCACCATCGATAGCGGCAAGGCAAACGGTTGATCGCCCAGCAAGACCAGGAGCACCGGGAGAATCGCCAGAGTCAGCGGCAAAGAAATGAGGAAGACGGTCCCCTTGCCCAACTCAGAACGTATTTCGACCGATCCGTTCAACTTCTGGATGTTCGTCTTGACTACGTCCATGCCGACGCCACGACCCGACACGGCAGACGCCTGGGTCATCGTCGAGAAGCCCGGCAGGAAAATCAGGTTCAGGCTTTGCCGGTCATCGAGCGTGTTCGCCTCTTCCTCCTGAATCAGGCCTTTCTCGATTGCCTTGGCGCGAATCCTCTCCGGACTCATCCCGCGACCATCATCGGCGATGATGAGAACGATGTGATCACCTTCCTGACGCGCTTCCAGACGCACCACACTCTTGGCTGGCTTGCCCGCAGCCAGTCTCTCTTCGGGAGACTCGACACCGTGGTCAACCGCGTTACGGACCAGATGCACCAGCGGATCCGCAAGATCCTCGATCATGGTCTTATCGACCTCGGTCTCTTCACCAACCAGCGCAAGTTCAACATCCTTGCCCAATTGACGGGCAAGATCGCGGGCGATACGCGGATACTTCTGGAACAGTCGCCCGATCGGCTGCATCCGTGTTTTCATCACGGAGTTCTGCAAATCCGACACCAACAGATCGAGTTGACTCACCGCCTGGTCGAGAGCGTGCAGCGTCTCTGAATCATTCCTCCCCGCAAGAATATCTGCGCGCAGACTGGTCAGGCGATTCTTTGTCAGCCCGATTTCGCCGGACAGGTTGAGCACCTGATCAAGACGCGCCGTGTCGACACGAATCGTCGATTCACGCGTCGCTATTTTTTCATCGGAACGCCTGCCACCTGTCGTGCCGGAACCGACAAGACCTGGCTTATCGGTCGAACGACGACCTTCCGGGGGAAAATGTGGCATCAGTTCCGGCTCAGAAACGACGGCCGTAGCGGCCGACTTCAGATCAGGAGCATTTACGGCGGGAATAACCTCTGGCTCGACAGGCTCTTGTCCCGTAACAGCAGCGTGAAGCGCATGCCAGTCAGGCTCGTCAGAAGCCACCTTGCTTTCCATCGATGGCGCCGTATCGACGCCCGGAGTGGAAACAGGGGAAATTACCGATGGCTCCTCCGGAGCGACCGGAGCAAGTTCATGCAACGCCACTCGCAGAGCCTGAATTACATCTGCAGGCGCGGGCTTAGGCTGCACGGCCTGCGCCAGTTCGCCAAACATGCCCCTCACTCCTTGCGTCGCCGCCATGATTACGTCGAGCAAGTCCGGCGTCAGCGTCATTTCACCGTTTCTGAGTTTATCGAACAGATTCTCGGTCAGATGACAAAGAGTGACCAACTCGGTGGCGTTGAGAAAGCCCGCCCCCCCCTTGATCGTGTGAAATCCTCTAAAGATGTCATTCAACAGGCGACGATCTTCAGGATCCCGCTCCAGTTCAACGAGTCTGTTATCTACATCGGAAAGCAGATCACTCGCCTCTTGCAAAAAATCCTGCAACAGGTCTTCCATTCCGGAAAAGTCACTCATATCGAACCTCCTAGAACCCCAAGCTATCCAGCAAATCGTCGACCTGCTGCTGGCTAACAACGACGTCCGAGCGCCCTTCGGCGTTCACCACCGGCCCATTTAGAAGCGACGTTACGGATTCGGTTCGCTTCTCTCCCGGGATTGTCTCGATGAGGATCCCCATCAGTTGCGACTCAAGATCCTGTGCAAGCGCCACAACCTTTTTTATAACCTGCCCGGTAAGATCTTGGAAATCCTGCGCCATCATGATTTCCAGCAACTGCTCTTTGGTTGCAACCGTCCGTTGCGGAACAGCATTCTTCAGGAAGCTCCGGGTTTCCGCAGCCAACAGCTTGAAATCCTCGACCCCCAACTGCTTGGCATACAAGGCATCCCATTTCGCGGCCAACAGCGTGGCCCCCGCCTCCAACTCGTCTTGAATAGGATTTGCTACATCCGTCGCATTCAGCACCTTGCATGCAGCCTGCTCGGTAAGGTTAGCGATATAGGAAAGACGATCCTTTGCATCTGGAATTGCGTTGACCGTTTTCTCGAGCAATTTGTCGTATCCCAACGCGCCGAGAGTATCGTGCAATTGCCGTGCCATTTGCCCGACTTGGGTAAATACTTTTTTTTGCGCCGGCCAATCCTCTGGCGCCACTCCCTCTTCGCAGGCACTCTCCCCTCCGATCGTGGCGTTCTTCGATACGATAGAGTCAAAAAGGTCCTGCAACTCCTTTGAATCGTCCGTCAGATCGTTACCTTCCCGTGCCTGTTGCATCAAGGATGGTTTATTCTCAACACTTGGTGGTGGATTCGACGAAGGGGAGATCCCGCTTGCGATACTGTCAAATAGAGCTTCTAGTTCGCTCGAATCGCCGGAAGCGTTCGCGTCGCTCATTTCAGCCTCCCATCTTGTCGAAGATTTTTTGCAATTTCTCCGACAACGTCGCAGCAGTGAACGGCTTGACGATATACCCACTCGCGCCTGCCTGCGCAGCAGCAATAATGTTCTCTTTTTTAGCCTCGGCGGTAATCATCAGCACAGGCAGATGCGCCAGCGACGGCGTGGAGCGGATAGACTGAAGCAACTGTAATCCATCCATGTTGGGCATATTCCAGTCGGTCACGACAAACTCAAAACCACCGGCTTGAAGCTTTTGCAACGCGATCGCACCATCCTCCGCTTCATCCACATTGGCAAAGCCCAATTCTTTGAGGAGATTTCTGACGATCCGTCGCATCGTCGAAAAATCATCAACCACAAGAATTCTCATTTTCGGATCAGCCATTACTCATTCACTCCTATTTTTTTACCGCTCGAGTATCGGACGCAAGGTATCGGCCAACACCTCGGCATCAAATTTTGCGACATAGGCATCGACCCCAACAGCCTGCCCCATAGCCCGGTTAGCTTCAGACGAAAGCGATGAATGCATGACCACCGGAATGCCATCAAAACGAGAATCGGACTTAATGTGCTTGGTCAAAACATAACCATCCATCTCAGGCATTTCTGCATCGACAAGAATCAGTCGCACGTCATCACGCAAATTACCTCGCGTCTGCTGCGAATGCGCCGCCAACCCCTGCAGACGGGTCCAAGCTTCTGCGCCATTCGTAGCATGTTTGTGTTTCACCTTAAGCCGATCGAGCACCTCGGTGATTTTCTTTCTCGCCACGACCGAGTCATCGGCAAAAAACACACCAACCTCTTCCGAAACCTGTGCTGGTGGTACATCGACGATGATGGCCTCGCCAAATGCATTGGCCAGGATTTGCTCGACGTCCAGAATAGAAACCAGGGTGCCGTTTTCCAACTCGGTAATAGAGGAGATCAACCCTTGGTTCGACGAAAGCACACTCTCCGGCGCCCGAACCTTCTCCCAGTCAACTCGGATAATCCGATCGACTTCATGAACCAAGAATCCCAGCGTCCGTTTCGAGAATTCGGCAACCATCATCGTCTTGCCCCGCTCGGCCGACTTCTCTCCGGTATCAAGAAAACTGACCAGCGAGATGACCGGAATTACGTTTCCGCGCAGCGACACCAACCCTTCGACGCCCTTCGGCATATTCGGAGTCTTTGTTATATGCGGCGTCCGCCCAACCTCGCGCACCTTGAAAACGTTGATTCCGAAAGTCTCGCGCGTTCCTAGCGAGAACAACAAGATTTCCATCTTGTTGGATCCAGCAAGAAGGGTTCTCGCATCAACGCTCTCGAGCAGATTTTTCTTTTCAATCAAATCCATTGCCATCGCCGTACTCCACTTTTATGCGTCAGCCATTCGCGCGGGCAACCGGAGCTGTGCCAAGCAAACGTCGCGTCAACACTTCCGAAAGCTTTTGCGGCTCGAACTTGGGAACATACTCGTCAACACCGACGGATTTACCCAGTTGCTGGTTGGACATTCCGGACAGGGAGGAATGCATGATCACCGGCACACCAGCAAATCGCGGATCCGTCTTCACCTTCTTGGTAAGAATGTAGCCGTCCATTTCCGGCATTTCCACGTCGGTCAATATCAGGCTGACCAGATCAGAAACTGCCTGACCAGAGGCCTCCGCATAGGCAGCAATCCTTTCCAGTTCTTCCCACGCCGAGCGACCATTGATCGTTTCTACATACTTGACGTCCATCGCCTCGAGCGTACGTACTATTTGTCGGCGTGCCACAACGGAGTCGTCCGCAAAGAACACGGTCAGATCGCGGTTGGCGATCGGTTTGATGTTGCGGTAAACCACCTCGTCGTCATACTTCGTCGTTTCCGAAAGCACCTTTTCCACATCCATCATCATGACCAGGCGTCCATCGGGCAATTCGGTCACCGCTGTAACCAACCCGCCAAGCTCGGCCATCAACATATCCGGGGGCACCTTCATCTGGCTCCAGTCGAGCCGAAGAATGGTATCCACCGCCTCGACCAAGAAGCCCTGAGTATGCCCAGCATACTCGGTCACGATCATGATCGAGCGAGGAGAATCCGACGCCACCCCGGCATAACGCGCCAAATCAACGACAGGAACCAGCGCGCCGCGTAAACTCACCATTCCCTCCACCGACGGGGGCATTTCCGGCGCCGCGGTAATGGGCGGCGTCCGCATGACCTCACGCACCTTGAAGACGTTGATGCCGAATGTCTCACGACGCCCGGTAAGAGAATGCGTTCCGAGCGTAAACAGCAAGATTTCCAACTTGTTGGTACCAGCAAGTTTGGTGCGCGCATCAATACTTTTGAGTAAATCTGACATGCTTGATCACCTTTTTCTGGGCAAATAGCCTTACAACGTCGAAGTGAATCTTAATCGAACGACCTGCATTTCACCACAACCGACGAGAAAACAATACGACACGAACGCCCGCCAATACAATGGCTCAGGCGAGCCGCGCAGACGCCAAGACGCCAAGATGCCGGTGCATTCAATTTACAGAACGAGTAGAGAGAAAGACCAGCTAAACGCTTCTTCCCAATGCGGCGAGGACTTTCTGTGATAGCAAGTTAAGACTTGCGGTTTCCTCTACCGCGCCGATCAGGGCAGCCTCACGCGGCATTCCATAGACGACACAACTCGCCTCGTCCTGGCCAAAGGTTCTTGCGCCCGCCTTACGCATACGTAACAAACCGTTCGCACCATCTTTACCCATGCCCGTTAGAATCACACCGATCGCGTTCCGTCCCACGACTTCAGCAGCCGAGTCAAACAGAACGTCTACGGAGGGACGATGGCGATTTACGGGCGGAGTCTTGAGCAACTCGATCATGTACGTTCCGCCCATCTTGCGTACGGACATGTGCGAATGGCCGGGCGACACATAAACGGTCCCGGCAGAGAGAACCTCACCGCCCTGCGCCTCGATGACTTTCGGCTTGCAGAGGCCGTTCAACCGCGCGGCGAACGATCCGGTGAACGTCTCTGGCATGTGCTGAACAATCAGGATCGGCGGACAATCTTCAGGGATTCCGAGAAGAAAACTTTTGACAGCCTCCGTCCCTCCGGTCGATGCCCCAACGAAAATCACCCGGCTCACCCCGGCCAGCGGCTTGATTGCGGATCCGGACATAACCAATGGCCGGTCCATATCAACGCGTACGTCCGGCCAGTTCGTAGACAGTCTTGCCCTGGGAACGGAACACATCCGCCGCGTGCAGAAAACTTTCCGAATGCCCGGCGAAAAGAAGGCCGCTGCCATCCATCAGCGGGGCGAAACGCTTAAGGATCTTGTACTGCGTCGGCTTGTCGAAATAGATCATTACATTGCGACAAAACAGTGCGTCCAGCGGACCGCGCACACTCCAGTTCGGCTCCAGAAGATTGATGCGCTGGAATGTCACCAACCGCCGCAATTCCGGACGCACGGTATAGGTTCCTTCCTGCCCCGGCCCGCCTTTCAGGAAAAACCGGTTCAGCCGCTCAGGCGACAGGCGCTCGACCCGGTCACGCGTATATTGACCTTTCGCCGCCGTCGCCAGAACGCTGGTATCGAGATCCGTAGCGACGATCGAGACTGGAACGTTGAAGCTGTTGAACGCTTCGACGACGGTCATGGCGATGCTGTAGGGCTCTTCGCCTGTCGACGAGGCGCAGCACCAGATTTTGATCGACGGGCGCCCCTGCAGCTTTTTCAGATGCTCGGCCAAGATCGGGAAGTGATGCGGTTCGCGAAAGAACGACGTCAGATTGGTCGTCAGTGAATTGACGAATTTTTCCCACTCGAGCTTGTCGCCGCGCTCCAGCAGCGCGAGATACTCGCCGAACGTTCGCAGGCGTGTCTCGCGCAAACGCCGCGCCAGACGGCTATAGACCATATCCTGCTTGGCCGAGGACAGGGCGATCCCGGCATGCTCGTAAATCAGCTTGCGCACCCGCTCGAAGTCCGCAAGGGTGAAAACGAATTCACGCTCGCCACCCTCGCGACTCGGCAACTCCTTCCCTGGCCAGGAACTGTTATTGATCACGCTTGATTCTCCTGTCCTTTACAGCCACACGACCGTCGGCAAAACGATTCCGACAATGCGTCAATTTTTTTTCACCGAGGCCTCGGGTTCAGGCGGTGCAGGTGGTACAAGCGCTGCCGCTTCTTCGCTGCCATCGACGGTTACTGTGGCATTGCCATCCTCCAGCAACATTGCTTCCTCGGTGCGTTTGTTCAACACGACAATATTGATACGCCTGTTCGAAGGACTCAGCGGATCATTCTTCTCGAACAACACCGTCGAGGACAAGCCGACGACCCGCAGCACCTTGTTTTCGTCCATCCCGCCGGCGATCATTTCACGACGCGAGGCGTTGGCACGATTCGCCGACAATTCCCAATTGGAAAATCCTTTCTCGCCCCCGCTGAACTGCGCAGCATCGGTATGCCCGGAAATACTCACCTTGTTGGGTACGGCATTCAGCGCATTGCCAATCTCTTTCAGAACCACTTTCGAATAGGGATTCAGCTCGGCGCTGCTGGAATCGAACATCGGCCGATTCTTCTCGTCGATGATCTGGATCCGCAAGCCTTCCGTCGTCACATCCATCAACAATTGATTCTTGAACTGCCGCAAGGTCACGTTGCGCTCGATCAGACTCTCCAGATTGCCTTTCAGTTCGGTGAGGGACATCCGCTCACGTCGCTCGAACTCCTTGCGCAGATCCTCGGTGCGTGACCGCTTCTGCGCCTCCGTTTCGCCTCGCCTCACCTGCCCGGACGTGCGCGTAATATCCTCTCCCCCGCCATTGAGGATGCTCGTCGCGTCTCCGGAGCCGGAACCACCCGACAGACTGACCTTGAGCGGATTCTGAAAGAACTCGGCAATCCCCTTCAAGTCGCCGTTGGCAGTCGACCCCAGCAGCCACATCAGAAGGAAGAAGGCCATCATCGCCGTCACGAAGTCGGCATAGGCAATCTTCCACGCCCCGCCATGATGCCCACCACCGCCTTTCTTGATGCGCTTGATGACGATTGGGCGTAGATCCTCGCTCATTCAAAATCCCCGATAGGCAGGCTTGGACTACTTGCCCTTGCGTGCCTTGAGCTCTTCTTCAAGTTCGACAAACGTCGGTCGATCGGAAGAAAACAGCACCTTGCGACCGAATTCGACCGCGACCTGAGGCGCATACCCGGACATCGATGCCAGTAGCACGACCTTGATCACCTGATAGATTTTCGACCCCTCGTGCGCCTTTTGCTCCAACAAGGACGCAACAGGCTGGACAAATCCGTAAGAAAGCAGAATACCCAGGAACGTCCCCACCAGCGCGCCGCCGATCATTTTCCCCAACACGGCCGGCGGCTCCCCGACCGAACCCATGACGTTGACCACCCCCATCACCGCCACGACAATACCGAAGGCAGGGGTGGCATCACCGGTCTTGGCCATCGCGTGACCAGGCACCTCTACCTCGTGGTGATGCGTCTCGATCTCCATGTCCATCAGATTCTCGATTTCCAGGGCGTTCAGGTTGCCACCGACCATCATGCGCAGATAGTCGGTGATGAACTCCATTACGTGATGGTCATGCGAAATCGACGGGTACTTGCTGAAAATCGGGCTGTCGTGGGGATTCTCGACGTCGTTTTCGATCGACATCAGGCCTTCCTTGCGCACCTTGGCAAGCACTTCGAAAAGCATGGCGAGCAGGTCGACATACGCCGCCTTGTTGAATTTCGACCCCTTGAAGAGGCTCGGGAGGGCGGCGATCGTCGCCTTGATGACCTTCATGTCGTTCCCGGCCACGAATCCGCCGATCGTCAAGCCGACGATCGCCAGATACTCCATGGGAACCCACAACGCTGCCAGGCTCCCGTGAACCGAGTACGTTCCGACCGATGCGGCCAGAATGATGACGTAGCCAACGATAAGAAACATTCACACCCTCCGAGTCAGGCCTTGAACCTCTGCATGGCAAAGGATCACGATTGCCGCGGTATTGTAACGGGATGCCCCCGGCGGGGAAATAAAAGAAACGCCGTTTCATTCGCTGCGAGTACTGCACCGGGCCGATTTGCGACGAATCCGCTAGAATCGGCCAGTCATAATGAGGCGTTGAAGCATGAACTACTGTACCCAGTGCGGAGCGAAAGTCGAGCTGCGTATCCCCGAAGGTGACACGCACCTGCGGCATGTCTGCCGCGAGTGCGGAGAGATTCATTACCTGAACCCGAAGCTCGTTATCGGCTGCATCGCCGAATGGAATGGTGACATCCTGCTCTGCCGACGCGCCATCGAGCCGCGCCATGGTTTCTGGACGCTCCCTGCCGGCTTCATGGAAAACGGCGAATCGACGATCGAGGCGGCCTTGCGGGAGACCCGGGAAGAAGCCTGCGCCCAGGTGGCGATTGAGGAGCTTTTCGCCCTGGTCAATATTCCGCACATCAGCCAGGTACATCTGTTCTATCGGGGGCAGTTGCTCGGTAACGAATTCGGGGCAGGCGAGGAGAGCCTGGAAACGGCACTCTTCAGCGAGGACGCTATTCCCTGGGATGACCTTGCCTTCCGCAGTGTCGCCTTGTGCCTGAGAGCCTACTTCGAAGACCGCCGTAACGGCCAATTCCTGTTTCACGAGAATTCGCTGCTCCCCCCGTAACCTGTATTCACACACCCGACACAGAATGCCAGTCACTCACCGAGACGGAAAAAAGGCCACCACTTCTGCGGCGATTCCGTTGCACGCGCCCCTGCTGCGTGGCGCCCGCCGGCCGCGGGTCGCGTTGATCGGCCGGCACGGCGCAGGCAAAAGCACGATATTCGAAGGTGCCGCCAGCCCGGTGGTGAGCCATGAGCACCTCGCCGGGCTCGGCGGGGCCTATCAGGAGTGCGTTGTCGACGTCGGCCTGGAACAGATATCGCTGGTCGACCTGCCGTCCATCCACACCCTGCATCATCTGAGCGAACACGACCAGGTGGTGTTGATGTATCTGCTCTGGGGCGACCGCTGGCCGCTCGAACAACTGCCGCAAGACACCACCGAGCACCCGGACTTTCCGGCACCGGACGTTCTCGTTCAGGTGGTCGACGCCACGGCGCTCGAGCGAGATCTCGAGCTGACGCTCGAACTCAATCAATTCGGACGCCCGCTGGTCATCGCGTTGAACCGCGTCGACGAGGCCCGCAAGCGTGGCATTTACGTCGACGTCCAGTCACTGGGCGAAAAGGTCGGCGCGCCGGTCGTACCGACAATCGCACACATGGGCAAAGGCCTCACCGCGCTGTTCGAGACCGTGCTCTCGATTGCCCGCGAAAAATCGTGCCCCTTGCCCCAGCCGCCGGCCCGACACATCCAGGACGCACTGCGTCCGCTGAAAGCAGTCATCGCCCGACCGGAAATCGAAGACATTTTCGGCATTCCCCGCGCCTTGCTGCTTTCGCAGTTGGCCGAGAACGACGATTACTTTCTCAAGTCGCTGACGACCCACTTTCCCCGGTTGCAGGACGAAATCACCGAAGCGCGTCTTTCGGCCGAAAAAGTGCTGCCGCGACCGCTCGCGGAAGAACTGCATGCCGATCGCCACCATCGTGCCGCGGTACTCCACGAGGCGGTCAGCAGTCCACGCAGCACCGAGAGCGGCGAAGGCTGGCGACGCTGGCTCGACGAACTCTTTCTCCACCCCCGCTGGGGCCTGTTCGGCAGCCTGCTGGTTTTCGCCGCGGTCCTGCTGATCGTCTTTGAAATGAGCACACTGATCGACTCATGGACGTCGGCCCGGCTCGCCGCATGGGTGCAGGAATGGCAGCCGGTATCGACGCTTGGCGTCGTCGGGCGCGCAGTGGCCGACGGTCTCGTCGGACTGATCGGTATCGTCGCGCCCTACATGCTGCCGCTCGTTCTGCTGCTGGTGGCGCTCGAAGCCTCCGGCGTGATGCACCGCGTCGCCTTCGTCGTCGACCGCGGGTTCCACCACATCGGGCTGCATGGCGGCGTCGCCGTCCCATTCCTGATCGGCCTCGGCTGCAACGTACCGGCCATTTCGGCCGCCGCCGCCAGCGGCTCGCGGCGGGAAAAAGTGGTTGCCGCGATCCTGATCACCTTCGTTCCCTGCTCGGCCCGTTCGGCGATCATCCTGGCCATCGGCGGCAAATATCTCGGCGGTCTCGGCGTTTTGGCCATTTTCATACTCACGCTCGTCGTCATCGCCGTACTCGGCAAGCTGCTTTCCCGCCGGTTCGCCGACAGCGCGCCGGGCTTTGTCCAGGCGATCCCGCCCTACTCGCTGCCCCGCTGGAACACGCTCTGGCGCAACACCTGGGAACGAACCAGCGACATCGTCACCGTTGTCACGCCCCTGCTCGTCGCGGGCAGTGTCGTCCTCGCACTGCTCAGCCATGTCGGCGCCGACGCCTGGATCAACACGCTACTCACCCCGGTAACCTCCTGGTGGCTTGGCCTGCCCGCGGCGCTCGGCGTTCCCATTCTATTCGGCGTGCTACGCAAGGAACTCTCGCTGCTCATGATTTTCCAGGCCTTGGGCACGCAGGAAATCACCCCCTTGCTCGACCATGTCCAGATATTTACTTTTCTGATCTTTCTGACGTTCTACGTCCCCTGCCTGTCGACCTTTGCCGTCATGCTGAAAACCCTGGGAAGAAAGGAGGCCTTGTTTTCGGTGATGAGTTCGCTCGTTACGGCGCTGCTGATGGCCGGAGTTATCCGCATCCTGCTGGAAACTGCCCGTTTTCTCGCCCCCGCATGAACGGCCACCTGATCAAGGACTCCACATCGCTGGAACTCTACGCCTGGCTGGACCCGGACGCCGAGATTCCCGGCTGGGACATTCTCTCGGCCAACCCCTTCGGGATCGCCCTGCCCGAGGATCATTTCACAACAGTGCAAAATTACTTCGCCGAGTATCACCTTGAGTATTACCGGCAGCGACTTTTTCAGGATTTCCCAAGCCGGCTGCATGCACTCCTGTTGTTCGCCACACGCGTGGATGCCGAGAACTTCCGCGCCAAGCATCCGGCAAGGGTTCACGGAAAACATCTGGTTGCCGCCCACAGCAAAGGGGCTTATGTCGTTTCCTTTCACGACTCGGCCTGGCTTGATTATCTCCGGCTGCCGCACAGCCTCAACCTGGCAACGCTGGACGAGGTTTCGAGCTACTACTGGAGAGGCGCACTGGTCGAAGAGGCCGGATTGCGCTTTATGGAAGACCCCTGGCGCGAGCCGCCGGTCATCGAGGCGCTTTACCAGGGTGCCCTGGAGCCTCTGGCCCTGGATCAGCACACCCGATCCGGTTGGCTGCCTGGGTTTTCCTGAGCCCCCGGCCAGCTATTTCATTTTTCTGCCGGAGGACGCCGGCGGCTCCTCGGGCGGTTTGTGTGGCGGACGAACCGGCCTGAACGAAGGACGAGGAGCCGGATAGACGGGAACGACCGGATACGGCTGCGGATACACCACCCGCTGACGCGTATGGAATGTAACCGGAGCGGCACGCATCACGACCTGCCCGGCACCATCGACGATGCTCGCATCGATCTGCAGCCGACTGTTGGCCGGCAGATAGCCCTCATCCCAAAATCCGGGGGGGATTACGAACTCGGCCGACGTGAAGCGCTGCTCGACAAAACGACCGTTGATGCGCACGACGAATGCATGCCCTTCACCAAGCAGCAGCAGCGGATCAGCTGACAGCCTGACCTCGAGAAGTGACGTGTCGCCAAGTACGCTGCCGTTGTCGGCGGGAGAGACGATCGAAAGGTGCCGGTAGGCATTCGCTACCGATACGCTGCTGTTTCCCGACGGCTTTCCGGGAGTGAGACTATCGGGACGCGTCGGCATCGCAGGCATCGACGGAACGACATTCAACGGTTTGAGCGTCACTTCCTTCGCTCCCGACTGCGGCTTGTCGGAAAAGACGGGACCGTTCGCGCCCCGTGTCACATAAACGCCTTCTGCGAACACTGCCCCGCTCAGGACTACGGCGAAAAGCAGCGTAAAGGCGCGCGCGACAAACGGTTGCATGAAAGTCTCCTGACTACGAAATCTGGGAGGGGCAGTAATCTGCCGAAAGTATCGGCTTCCGTCCCTTCAGTGGCAAGACGGCCGTGGCAAATGGTCTGGACGCCTGCCTCTCCGATCGCCAGGTTCCGCGCACGGGCCCAAGGCCTTGAAACGCCGGTATAATTCCCCCCTTTTCGTCTCCCCGGCGACACCTCGCTCCCGATGCTCGTCTTACGCGGTTATTCTCGTCCGGCCCCGCAAGCCACGGCACTGACCATCGGCAACTTCGATGGCGTCCACCTTGGCCATCGCGCCCTGCTGGCAAGGCTCGAAGCCGTTGCGCGCCAAGAACGACTGCTCCCGGCGGCATTGACCTTCGAACCGCACCCGCGCGAATTCTTTGCCCCGGAATCGGCACCGGCGCGGTTATCGACGCTGCGTGAAAAGCTCGAAATGCTTGGCGAGGGAGGCATCGGACTGACCTGCGTCTGTCATTTCAATACCGGCTTCGCCCACCTGGAGGCCGAAGAATTCATCGAGCGGATCCTGGTCGACTGCCTGCAGGTAAAGCACCTCATCATCGGCGACGACTTCCGCTTCGGCCAGAAACGGCGCGGCAACTTCGGGATGCTTCAGGAAGCGGGGCGTCACCACGGCTTCACGCTCGAAGCGGTATCCAGCGTGATGGTAGAGGGCGTGCGCGTATCCAGCTCTGCCGTCCGTGCGGCACTCGCCGACGGGCGCATGGAAGACGCTGCTCGCTTCCTAGGGCGGCCTTACGTGATCGACGGCCGTGTCGTGCGCGGACGGCAATTGGGCCGGCAACTGGGCGTCCCGACCGCCAACATCCGCATCAAACACGCCAATCCTCCACTGATCGGCGTCTATGCCGTCGAAGTACGCGGGCTGACAGACAGACCGCACCAGGGCATCGCCAATATCGGCTTCCGCCCGAGCATCGACAAGGGAAGCAATCCGTTGCTAGAGATCCATCTCTTCGATTTCGAAGGAGACATCTATGGCGCCCACCTTTCCGTACGCTTCCTGCACAAGATCAGAGACGAATTCAAGTTCCCGAACATCGACGCATTGAAGCAACAAATTTCCCAAGACCTTCAATCTGCAAGGCAGTATTTCAAGCACTGAGTGACCGCCATGGCTGACTACAAAAGTACCCTGAACCTGACCGACACCTCCTTCCCGATGCGCGGCGATCTCGCCAAGCGCGAGCCGCAGTGGGTCGCCGACTGGCAAAAGAGAAAGCTCTACGAGAAGATTCGCAAGGCAGCCAAGGGCCGGCCGCGCTTCGTTCTGCACGACGGCCCGCCCTACGCCAACGGCGACATTCACATCGGCCACGCGGTCAACAAGATCCTCAAGGACATCATCGTCCGCTCGAAGACGCTGGCCGGTTTCGACGCTCCCTATGTTCCAGGCTGGGACTGCCACGGCCTGCCGATCGAGCACCAGATCGAGAAGCTGCACGGCAAGCACATTCCCGGCGATAAGGTGCGCGAACTCTGCCGCGCCTTCGCCAACGAGCAGGTCGAACGGCAGAAGAAGGACTTCATCCGCCTCGGTGTTCTCGGCGAGTGGGACAACCCCTACCTGACGCTGGCCTACAAGACCGAAGCCGACGAGATCCGCGCGCTCGGCAAGATCCTGGAGAAAGGCTACCTGTACCAGGGCCTGAAGCCGGTCAACTGGTGTCTCGACTGCGGCTCGGCGCTGGCTGAAGCCGAAGTCGAATACGAGGACAAGACCTCGCACGCCATCGACGTCCCCTTCGAGGTGCATCCCAACCATGCCGAGAAGGTCGCCAAGGCGTTCGGCCTCACCCACCTGCGCGGCCCGGCCTTCGCCGTCATCTGGACGACGACGCCCTGGACGCTGCCGGCCAACGAGGCGGTCAGCGCCCACCCGGAATTCACGTATGACCTGATCGAAACGCCGAAGGGCACGCTGATCCTAGTGCGCGAACTGGCAGAGGACTGCCTCAAGCGTTACGGCCTCGAAGGCACAGTGGTCGGCTCGACCAAGGGGAGCGACCTGGAACATGTCCTGCTCAAGCACCCCTTCTACGAACGCGACGTCGCCATCATCTGCGGCACGCACGTTACCGTCGAAGCCGGTACCGGCCTCGTGCACACTGCCCCGGCGCACGGTGCCGACGACTACCAGATCGGCAAGGCTTACGGCCTGCCGGTGAACAACCCGGTCGGCGACGACGGCCGTTTCCTTCCCAACACGCCGGCACTGTCCGTATCCCCGCTAGCCGGCAAGACCGTCTGGGAAGCCAACCCGCTGGTATTGCAGGAACTCGAAGCACGCGACCGCCTGCTCAAGACCGAAAAGATCACGCACAGCTACCCGCACTGCTGGCGGCACAAGACGCCGATCATCTTCCGCGCCACGACGCAATGGTTCATCGGCATGGACCACAAGGACAAGGAAGACGCGGCGACGCTGCGCTGGATCGCCGAGCGCGCCGTCGACGAGACGCAGTTCTTCCCGGCCTGGGGCCGCGCCCGTCTCGAGGCGATGATGAAGACCCGACCGGACTGGTGCGTCTCGCGCCAGCGTAACTGGGGCGTGCCGATCCCCTTCTTCCTGCACAAGGAAACCGGCGCGCTGCACCCGCGCACGGCGGAACTCATCGAGGAAGTCGCGCTGCGTGTCGAAAAGGCCGGCATCGAAGCCTGGTTCTCGCTCGACGCCAAGGAACTTCTCGGTGACGAAGCCGACCAGTACCGCAAGATGAAGGACACGCTCGACGTCTGGTTCGATTCCGGCGTCACGCACCTTTCGGTGATGCGCGGCTCGCATCGTGAACAGTGCAATTTCCCGGCCGACCTCTACCTCGAAGGCTCGGACCAACACCGCGGCTGGTTTCAGAGCTCGCTGCTGACCGGCTGCGCCATCGACGGCCGCGCCCCGTACAAGTCGCTCTTGACGCACGGTTTCGTCGTCGACGGCAAGGGCCGCAAGATGTCCAAGTCGATGGGCAACGTCATCGCCCCGCAGAAGGTCTCCGACACCCTCGGCGCCGACATCCTGCGCCTGTGGGCCGCCGCCACCGACTACTCGGGCGAACTGTCGATCTCCGACGAAATCCTCAAGCGCGTCGTCGAAGCCTACCGCCGCATCCGCAACACGCTGCGCTTCCTGCTCGCCAACACCTCGGACTTCGACGCGGCGAAAGACATGCTGCCGTTCGACCAGTGGCTGGAAATCGACCGCTACGCGCTGGCCATGACGCGCCAGCTGCAGGTGCAGTGCGAGGAAGACTACGGTAAGTACGAATTCCACCGCGTCGTCCAGGCGCTACAGACCTTCTGCTCGGAAGACCTCGGCGGCTTCTACCTCGACATCCTCAAGGACCGCCTCTACACCACGGCCACCACGTCGAAGGCCCGTCGCTCGGCGCAAAGTGCGCTGTGGCACATCACACAGACCTTCGTGAAGCTGATGGCGCCGATCCTCTCCTTCACCGCAGAGGAAGTCTGGCAGGCAATCAACAACGACGCCGACGACTCGATCATGCTGCACACCTGGCAACCGCTCCCGGTCCTTGCCGACGAAGCGGCGCTGCTCGACAAGTGGAGCAAGCTCCGCACGTACCGTGCCGATGTCACCCGCGCGCTCGAAGAACTGCGCATCGAAGGCAAGATCGGCTCCTCGCTGCAGGCCGAAGTCACGCTGCACGCCGATGGCGAGAAGTTCGACCTACTGAACTCGCTGGCCGACGACCTGCGCTTCGTCTTCATCTGTTCGAAGACCACGCTCGTCCGCGCCAGCGAAGAGAAGGTCGAGTGTGCCCCGTTGTCGCACGCCAAGTGCGAGCGCTGCTGGCACGTCCGCGACGACGTCGGCGCCGACCCGGCACATCCGGAACTTTGCGGTCGCTGCGCGAGCAACCTGTACGGCAAGGGTGAACCGCGTGCCTGCGCGTAACATCAAGCCGTGGCTGTGGCTGGCCGGAGTCATCATCCTGCTCGACCAGCTCAGCAAATGGATCGTCCTCGGCAACCTGCGCCCGGGTGACTCGCACTACGTCGCGCCGTTCTGGAACTGGGTGCTCACCTTCAACCCCGGCGCGGCGTTCAGTTTCCTCTCCGACGCCGGCGGCTGGCAGCGCTGGTTCTTCACCGTGCTGGCGCTCGGCGTCTCGGGCTGGATCGTCTCCCTGCTGCGCAAGCACAGCGGCGAATTCCGCCTCTCGCTCGCGCTCACTCTGATACTCGGCGGAGCCTTGGGCAACGTCATCGACCGCATCCGTTTCGGTGCCGTCGTCGACTTCATCCAGTGGCACGCCGCCGGCTACTACTGGCCTGCGTTCAACCTGGCCGATTCGGCGATCACTCTCGGCGCCGTGCTGCTGCTTTGGGATCAATTCTTCGGGAAACCCACCCGCGACTAAGTGGTCGAATATCGACCGAGACATTCAGGTCAGTCAATTCATGGAAATCATCCTCGCCAATCCACGCGGCTTCTGCGCCGGCGTCGAACGCGCCATCGCCATCGTCGAGCGCGCCATCGAAAAATTCGGTGCGCCGATCTACGTCCGGCACGAGGTCGTACACAACAGATTCGTCTGCGACAGCCTGCGCGACAAGGGCGCCATCTTCGTTGACGAACTGGAAGAAGTTCCGGCCGGCGCCACAGTCATCTTCAGCGCGCACGGCGTCTCGAAGTCCGTCCGCACAGAAGCCGAGCAGCGCGGCCTGCGCATCTTCGACGCCACCTGCCCGCTGGTCACCAAGGTGCATAACCAGGTCGCCCGGATGCGCAAGGAAGGGCGCGAGATCATCATGATCGGCCACAAGGGGCACCCCGAAGTCGAAGGGACCATGGGGCAAAGCACGGGCGGCATGTATCTGGTTGAAACAGCCGATGACGTACGCAACCTGCAGATCACCGAAAACACGCCGCTGGCCTACGTCACGCAAACAACTCTCTCCGTCGACGACGCGGCTCTAGTTGTTGCCGCACTGAAAGAGCGCTTTCCGGCCATCGTTGGGCCGAAGGGTGATGACATCTGTTACGCGACGCAGAACCGACAGGATGCGGTGAAAACACTGGCCGAACGGTGCGAGACAATCATCGTCGTGGGCAGTCCGAACAGTTCGAATTCGAACCGGCTCAGGGAAGTCGCCTTGGCGCGAGGAAAAAATGCCGTACTCATCGAAGCGCCGGGAGACCTCGACAGCGAGTTGATAGAAAATGCTCGATCGGTCGGCATAACGGCCGGCGCGTCAGCTCCGGAAGTTCTGGTTGAAAGAATCGTCGACCGGATTGCCCAACTCTCGCCCGGCATCACGACGAAAGACGATTCCGGTGTCGCTGAAAACATAACGTTCAGCCTGCCGAAAGAACTCAGTTGAAAGCCGTCTGACACGGGAGGCAGGTTACGCTTCAGCGGCCATGATCACGTCTCGACGACCACTCATCGTTGCCGTTCTGATTTCAACGCTGCTACACGCAGCGGTAATTTTTCTCGTCGGCGCAGCAGCCAACCAACCGCGAGGACTGGCGCTGACTAAGAAAGGCGGCAAGATCCAGGCCATCTTCGTTTCCACGGCACGACCTTTCTCGAATCAACTCTCCCTCCGAGAAAAACCTCAACCCCTAGAGAGAGTAACGTATATTGACGCCCCTCAAGGCAGTTCCATGAATAGAACACCGTCTGCCAAAAAGACGGAAGCCTCAAACACGCCGAACAGCGACGTCTTTCTTCCTCAGGAATACCTCAACCGCCAGCCGAGCCCCAAGAGCACGCTCTCATTGGAGGACATTCCTCCGCCAAGTCAGCCGGGGGTGTTCCAAATGCGTATCTGGATCAACCAGCGCGGAGAAGCGGTACATACCGAAACTGACGAAACAACAGCACCAGCGATATTCGTCGAACAAATCACCGAGCGCTTCAAGGCTACCCGCTTCATACCAGGAGAACGTCACGGCGTTCCTGTTGCCAGCATCATCCGGATCGAAATCAGCTACTGACCCTCCACGGCGCCGGAATTAACGGTTCCAGCACTCCGTGCTGCTGAGGGTCGCATCCGCCACCGATTTCTGGTTGCTCTGATTAACCCTCAACTTTCCGCACTTGTCTCCAGCTTGTCCATTTTTGGGAACCGCCTGAATCTGGAATGCGGTTGCCGTGGCATCAACAACAAAGCTGATGTTGTAAAACTTGGTCGAACCTTCCTTTGGCGCCTCCGTCACTGGCAGCACCGCCCCGACGTAGGTACCGTTCTGTGTGTAGAAGCGTTCCAGGAACTGCGCGTTTTCCAGCAGCACCGTTTTCGCATCAGCGCGGCGTGAGCGGGCTATATATTCCTGATAGCTGGGGTATGCCACCGCCGCCAGAATTGCGACGATGGCAACGACGATCATCAACTCGATCAGGGTAAAACCGCCAACTTTTTTCATCACCAAATCCTTCACACGTTACTGCAATTGCCGCCACGCCGTACGCGGCCGTGTCGTCGTTCCCTTTTCAACGACGACTTCCACGCCCCCCGTTGTACCACTAGCGATCTTGTATTCCTTTTCACCGCCCGAAATGATCGCGGGGCTCTTGATGATGCCTTCGGAGGACTTGATCGCGTTGACAGAAACCTTCTCCTCCTTGCCGTCGATGATTACGGTCACATAGTCATCGCCGTTGATGACTCCGTCGCCATTGACGTCAAACACGGAGTAGGACGGCCGGTTGCCGGTTTCCGCGTCGAATTCCCAGATCCAGCTGGTACCACCGAAATCGCACGGTGACGCACTGGGAATCATCGAGGTGAAAATCACCCGCTTGTTGCGCAGGATCGGATACGTCACCACCCGTTCCCCGGAACTTGAAGTGAGGTTCATGTACCACCCACGCGTTCCGGCCTTATCCGACCAGTCGATCGCCCCCAGATCGTCGGTGATCTGGTACTCCTCGCCGGACGCAGTCTTCGCAAACAGAATCGAGTGCTTCTGTAAAACATTGGCTTTTTCAGCCCCTGTATCGACATCGGCCGCCGCAATCGCATCGGTACTGGCCGCCTTATCCCATATCGCATAAAGCGTCTGTTGCGACTTCGTCGAATCATCGTCCTTCTCGAAGTATTTTCCGGTACCGAAATAAACCAGATAACCGCCGCTGGGATGCACACCAATATCGAGGCCGCTGGTTATCGGTTGCCGGTTACCCGTGTCATCGAAGGCCGTGAACAGCGGTACGGGCTTGCCGCCAGACTGGTTGTCAACCAGCCACTTATCCGTATTTTTGTCCGATACAGTAAATTTCCAGAGATTGCCTTTCAGGTCGCCGGCAAAGATCGCCGACAGTGCCCCGGTCCCCTGATCGAATATCGCGGCTGGCGACGACAGGCCGTTCGGACTGGCCGCAGTCGAACCATCTCCGACATCGATCTTTTTGATCACCGATCCGTCGCTGAGCTTGACGATGTACAAAACCGCCTTGCCGTTCGCCGAACCGTAGCCATTGCCAAAAATAGCCGCCCAGTTGCCATCAGCCATCCGGGCAATAACCGGTTGCCCGAAGGTATAACCGAGATCGACATCACCGTGCTTGTCCGTAAACTCCCACATCACGGTTTCTGTTGCAGTTAGCGCAGCGTAATTGGTTTGCGTATTCGCCACGGACGAGGTTGATGTAGTGGATCCGGTTCCAGCAAAGCTTTTGGTCAGATCGAGCGCAAAAATCCCCTTGCCGCCAGCCGCCGCCGCGCCGACAACAACGGTTCGCCACGCGACGCCGGATCCCTTGTCGATATACGCATCACCGACGACAAGGTTTCCATCAAGCAGATACCGGTGCGACATCCCATAGCTCAGTAAATTGCGCAACGGGCTGCTGTCGTTTCCGCTGGTACAACCGGTCGCGCTGGTCTCGTCCTGGCAGATCAACCAACTCGGCAGATAGGTAAATACTTCGTTCCCGTTCTGCGCGTCGATCACATGCATCATCCCGTCGTTGGAATTGACCACGACCAGCGGATTCTTGACATCCCCCGAGGTCGTCACAAGCTTGCTGTCGAAAAACGCTCCATATGTGTCAGCCCCCGCAATTGAGGCCGTCTCGCCATCGTAGAAGTTCGAATAGTAGAAATTCTGGTTGCCGAGGAACACCGGGTCGGAATTGATGATGTCTCCCAACAGAGACGTCGGCCGCGGGCGATAAACCCCCGAATCGAAAACGCCATCGTTATTGCTGTCCTTGAGTTCCTGCGACTGATCACCACGAAGATAATTCAGCACCGGGGAGGCCGACTCCGCGGCGTTCTTGTTGTCTAGCGCGGCTTTCTGCTTGCTGGAAAGGCTGTCCCACGAGAAATTCACCCCCTTCGGATTCGCCGAACGGTTCAGGGTATAGATACGCCGGTCCGACGCATCGGGAATCTTGGCAGGCAGCCCGGCATCCCAGGCCAACGACCCGAGGCTCACGTTACCCTTGTCATCCAGCTCAAGCGGATACGCCAATACCTGCCCGCTCCAATCAGAAGCTTTGAACCTCGCCTGATAGATGAACGTGCCGGTATCCAGCCGTGTCGAGTTCGTCGCTATCGCCGACGACGACGACGGATCGCCAAGCGACTCCTTCAACGCCGACCCGAGCGCCAGATCCAGACCTGCCGGGTTGCGGACCTCGAAAAAGTTGTCGGGGATCTGATCTTTGCCCGGGGTTCGCGACGCGTCGTTGATCTTGACATCCCAGTTTGGCCAGGCAGCATACTTGGCGGCGTAGTACAGCGGATTCTTCAGGATTGCCGCGCTGCCCGATGTCGAGGGCGTATAGGCCACCCAAGTCGGGGTTGTCCATTCGGTTACTGGCTTCTCAAACTCGCTATCAGCGAGATACGTAGCGTAGTCTTTGCTTCCGGGCCGCAATACGTTCAACACAGTTCCGTCTGCCGAGGTTCCGGAAATGACATAGCCGTACTTCAGCGCGTGCCCGGCTGCTGCGGTCATCGACGCAACCTTGATGTATAGCGTGTTGCTAGCCGGCGTCGCAGGCATGCCATTCTTACCTCTGAATTCCTGGGCACATGCATCACCGACACAATAGCGCAGATGCATCACGCCATCCATGTCGTAGTCATTTCCCCAGGTGGAGTCTTCCCACATCACTTTGAAGCTTCCCGCCGTGGTATTCGTTCCCGGCTCGACCTCCAAATCGACCATGCTGCAGGCACGCCATCCCGCGCTGTCCAAACCAGCCCCCCCGGTCGAATTTGCCTGGCAGAACGGCATGAACTTGACCTCATACGACCCCACTTTGGCCGTGAAATCAGGCAGATTCTCGGCAAGCGCGATGGCAAAGGTGCTTAGCGGTTGGCGTTCCGCATAATCCTTATTGGTTTTCCCCCACAGATCGGTACGTTTGCTGGCGTAACCCGGCCGCAGATCGTAAAGACCGGAACCCAGCGCCAACCCGCCCATGTGATAGCTACCGCCCACACTCGGCATCTCGGGGCAAATCCCGGATGCCAGATGCAACGCCTCTAGTTTCTTTTCCGAACACGTCGCGTCATAGCTTGACTCGCCCGTGACACTACCGATCATAAAGTCGCCGCTCAAGTTTTCGTGCGACGAGTCGGCCATCGTGTCGGTCAGTTCGGCAGTGGTTTTTACCCACTTCAGGTCGTGACCGGTTTCGTCGTAGTCGAACGAATTCAGCCCCGTCGAAATCATTACGATGTTCGACTTGGCACACCACTCGGTGGCAGGAATAGGATCTTTCCAGGAAAGTTGCGGCAATCCGGCCACGAAACCCGCATCGCTACCGTCAAATGCCGCGGTTGGCGAAGCGGCGCTCGCCGATGTTTCGGTACTCGTCGTAGCATCGCCGGCCCGCAGGTAACGCAGCGACTCAAGATACATCTCCGAAATCGGGTTACCCCAGTCAACGCACTGCCCGTTGGAGAAAGTGGTCGTTCCCGGACTATTACACACGCTGTCGTATTTGCTGCCGTCCCAGCCGACGATCCGCAACCGGTTAAGGGTGCCGATGATGCCACCGGTCGACGGCAAATCATCGTTAGCGGATGCGCTCCGCGCCTTCCCCTGGTTGTTGACGAAAACACCGGTACAGAAGTCGACCTCATCCGCCGAGTTGGCAGCAAACCCTTCCCCGGCTATGGAACAGTTATAGCTGTTTGGGTACTTTTTGCTACTGTTGCTCAACGTGCCGATGTTCTTTCTGAGCACGCCACCGGACTTGTTATGCGCCCAGCTCCCGGTCATCAAGCCGAACTTGAGGCTCAGCGACACATCGGCGTCGCCGTATTGCTGCAGCAACCCGATCGGTTTCTTGGCGGTGCCTTTAGGGTAGGTTTTGCACTTCGGTCCGGGGCCGTTGATCGTATCCGTTCCGCCCCCATCATCGCAGACCTTGACGCGGACATTCAGGGTATTAAGCAGACTTTTCGGCTTCGTAGGTTTTGAATCACTTGTCCCGCATTGCGGATGCTCGTTCGCGGCCCACAGGCGATATTCCCCGCTGGCAATTTGCATGACAGGCGGCTTGTCCGAAGTTTTCGAGGCCGAATAGCCATCTTCCGTCAGGTTACAGAAACTGATCGCGGACTCGTTGCTATATGGCGTGAACTTGCTCATCACCGCCGTGCCGGCATTGAACACCTTGGCGAACGCATGCACGTCCCAAGGCAGATGCGCACGTTCGAGGACGGTTTCGGTCTCCGAATCGGTCGAGCGGTAACCGCCGAACATCACCTTGCGCAACACATCGACCCGCGTCATGCTCGCCCAGTTGAGCAGGTTTCCGCTCCATTGGTTGCTGCAAACGTACTCGGATTTCTTGGCAGTAGTCGCATCGGGAAAGGTGACAGTCACTTCTTCGCTCGTTGCCGCGGCCGTCGCCTCGAAACGACTGTTCTGGTACGTGTAGCACTTTCTCGGATTGAAATACCCTTCGTATTCGATATATGGCACGAACGAGGTATCGAGAAAGCCGTCGCTGTTCAGATCCGAATAGTCGGAGTACGCCTTCATGAACAATTGATGGTCCCGCGAGGCCACCAGCATCACGCGCGGATCGGCCTGTGCGCTGATGAATAACGGATCCTGGGCTATCACGCCGGCCTGGACGTTCACGGATGAAAGCAGGGCAATTCCGACTGAAAGAATTCGTTTCACGATGACTTCCTCTTAACTGCAACCACGGTCATAAAAAGCCTGAAGAATCACCACGGCTTCGGTCGTCCGGCCCTGGCCACGGGCGGTAATCTTGTAGACATTCCGTGGCGGTGGAGGCGGCCACTTGGCCGAACCCGCCGCGCATGACAACGCCTGGTACTCCTCGATGACGTAGCGCGGCTGGGCCTGCCCGGCCAATACGGCGTTGGATTCCGCCGCCGCGATTGACTTGGTGCTCCATTGATGCGTATCGCGCCAATACACTTCTTCCATCACACCGTTTGGCGACGTATCCAGCCCCTTGAAATAGGCGCCGGTCGAACCGCCCTTATCATCGAACTCAGGCAGCACTGCGCTGGACAGAAACTCCTGCGCTTCCCTCAAGGCATACTCTGCCGCTTCAAAAGCCAGCGCACGATCGCGCGTATTCCCGGCCATGCGCTCCTCGAAAACGCTGGTATTCATCACGCTCAACGCCAGAATCGTGATCATCACAAGCATCAACAATGAAGTGATGAGGGTGACCCCCCGCTGTCTGAGATGGCTGGATTCCTTTTTCATGGCAGACGATTCCTGATGCCGATATTGGTAACGAAGTCACGCCGCAAGCGCCTATCCGTGACCGAGGCACCGTTATACGTGTAGGTTTTACTTTCCGGACCGGTGTTGTCAGCCTCGCTACGCACTGAATACCGCACACGGAGCCCCACGGCCTGACTCCAATCTGCCACAGCGCCAAGTGTTGTCCCGGTAGACGTAATCTCGGCGTCACCCGCGCCATTTGCATCCGTATCGGTCTTAACCGATATAACCTGCAGGTCATAAACATTGCCAGCCACGTCGCTGGCGACTGTCGTCGCGCCGTTGAAGGTCACTTCATAAAGCATGGGCTGATTGAGCGTCGGATGGATTCCCACGAAGAAGTGCTTTTCGCCGTAGGCAAATACGATAGCTTCCGTACCATATGCTTTTGCTAGTTTCTCGTCGGTATTCTTGGAATTCGCATGTGCAATCGTCACTGACCCCGTACTGACGTTGGTCGCAGCAAAAATATCCACGTTGGCACAATCCGCAATCACGAGAATTTGATCAGCAGCCCAACCGCAGGGATTGGAACCAATCTGAATGTTGGCGTTGTTGGCCGTCATATTGCCTGTAAGTCTCCTCTGGCACGATCCGATCCCGCGAATCTGGATAACATCCGTTCCAGCCACGCGAACGACCCCTGTCGGGTTAACCCACCCCGTTCCATTATCAAAAACCTGTATGCCGCTGCCCGCAGGGGCAGTCACATCGACAACACCGTCTTTATTGACGTCAGCAATGATCGTCGGATTAATATCCGTCGAGTTGGCACACCCTGTATACCCCGCTTGCCGAACCTCACGCGTCAGTCGCTCCATAGCGATACGCCCATCCTCCTGGATGCGAGCCACCGCGTCGTTTGCAGTAAATACGGGACGGGAACTGATGAACGTATAAAGGATGCCGCCAATAATCAGCAACCCGAGGGCCATGGCGACCATGAGTTCGACAATCGAAAGCCCCGTCTGAGCCAATTTCGTCCTGTACTGCACGGCTCGCATCAAAGCTCTCCCCGGAAAACGAATTGCTCGGTAGCGCCGCCCCCGGCGGCTTTCGAATCGTCCCACTGAACAGTGATCGTGAATAATGTCGTATTTGTCATCGCAACCATTCCCACACCAGAAGGCAATTTTCCGATTTCTGCCTGCCATTGAGTCTTGTCGTTGGCGGCAATCGTATTGCTTGCTGTCGTACTCGTGCTGTATTCGCCGTTCAGAGCAACCTGACGGTTCTGTCGCATCCGCTCGGCCATGTCATACGCCAGGAAACTCGCCTGCGTCCGGTACTGGGAACTGTGCGTATTCTTTAGCCCGGTGGTCAGCAAGCCGGCGACACCGAGCAACCCAAAACATATAATGACGATGGAAACAAGGATTTCGATCAACGAGAAACCTTGTTCGATCTTTCTTTGACTCATGGACACACCCCGCCCTCTGCAACCCGAACCCTACCGGAAGACGAAACCGAGACGACACGCGAGTTTTGTCCTGAAACGCAGACAGTAACACTCCCCGTCGCCCCCAAATCAGAAGCTCCCGTTGGTGAAAACTGAACGGCATTCTGCAGATCAGCCGGATTATCGCTTCCAAGCATCGTCACATTGCCGCCGGGAGGGTCGAAGACTTTAATAGGAGTGCCTGCCGTGGCGTAAACTATCCATCCGATCGACCAGTCATTTCCGTTGTTCATGCATGTCGACTGATCCTGACTCTTGCATACCGAGACGTCCCTCCCCAACTTGACCGACTCGCTTCTCGCGGTAGCAAAAGCAACAGAAAGACTATTCGCCGCGGATTGAATCCTCATCCGATCCATAAGGCCGTTAAAGGCGGGAACAGCCAGTGTTGCCAGAATTCCCAGCAAGGCAACGGTGATCATCAATTCGATCAGCGTGAAACCCGCGACTGCGCGCTTCAATGAGAACACGTTTACAGGCCTCCCAACGATTGTTTGTATTACCGGGAGTCTTCGACCATCTACCCGGTCCGTGACGAGAACAGCACTCGGCACAACTGCAATATAAAAAATCCGCGAGAGACGTGCGCATGGCAGCGGAATGAACGGTCCTGCTCATGCGACAAATGGACAAACACCAACCAGTCGACAGCGCGGCTTGCCATCACGAGGAATGAACAGAGGAAGGGGGATAAGACGTGAAAAAGCCCACGCGAGGTGGGCTGAATCAGAATGGTGCCGCTGACCGGAATCGAACTGGTGACCTTCGCATTACGAATGCGCTGCTCTACCGACTGAGCTACAGCGGCGTCCAAGGCCGCGCATTATACGATAGCCACCACCTTTTGCAAACGCTTGCTGACACGTAAAAGGGAAATCTTCTGCAAAAAGACGCCCACCGCATCAATCCAGCCGCGCCAGCTTGGATTTCGCCAGCGGCGGGTTCTTCGCGAAGTACTTGCGAATCCCGGCGATGATCGCTTCCGCCATCTTGTCCTGATAGGCGTCGTCGTTCAGGCGCTTTTCTTCTTCGGGATTGGAAATGAACGCTGTCTCGACAAGAATCGACGGGATGTCGGGCGCTTTCAGCACAGCGAAGCCCGCCTGTTCAACATGCGGCTTGTGCAGGCGATTGATGCCACCCAGTTCGTTGAGCACTTCCTTCCCGAGTTTGAGGCTGTCGCTGATGGTGGCGGTCTGGGATAGATCGAGCAGGGTACGTGCGAGTACCGGGTCCTTGACATCGAGGTTGACGCCGCCGATCAGGTCTGCCGAGTTTTCCTGCTGGGCCAGGTAACGCGCCGCGGAACTCGACGCGCCGGTTTCCGACAACGCAAAGACCGAAGAGCCATTGGCGTCCGGACGGGTGAACGCGTCGGCGTGAATCGACACGAAGAGATCGGAACGTATGCGGCGTGCTTTCTGCACGCGCATTTGCAGAGGGACGAAATAGTCGGTATTGCGGGTGAGCACGGCGCGCATGTTCGGCTCGGCATCAATCTTGGCCTTGAGCCGCTTGGCGATGGCCAGCGTCACGTGTTTTTCGTAGCTGCCGCGCCGGCCAACGGCCCCCGGGTCTTCTCCTCCGTGGCCGGGATCGAGCGTGATCGTCACCAGACGGTCGACGATCGGCTTGTCAGAACGCTTTTCCGCCCTTCTGGAATTTTCGGTGGAACCCGCCGCATTCTCGGCAATGGCACTTTCCGGAGCGTCATTGCGCTCGTTCTTTTCCAGCAGTTGCATCAAGGGATCGGGGGGCGCCGCTGGGTAGACGTCGAGAACCAGGCGATGGCCGTAATTACCGACCGGTGACAATTCGAATACTTGCGGTTTGACTTCGGCCTTCAACTCCATCACCAGCCTGACAACGCCCGGCTTGAAGCGCCCCGCACGCAGAACCTTGATATTCGGGTCATCCGGCAAAATCTTGCTCGCCAAATCACCGAGCACGCTGCTGAACTCAATCCCTTCCAGATCGACCACCAGGCGCTCGGGGTCCTTGACAATGAAGTGGGAGAACTTGAGCGGTGCGCCGAGTTCGATGGTGACGCGCGTGTAGTCGTCCGCTGGCCAGACGCGCACCGCGAGCACGCCGGCATTGCGGTTCAGCGCGGCGCTGGCTGCGGGCGTTACCGAAAGGAGAAGCGACGCACCGGCCAACTTGATCAGGCGGCGGCGCCCGGGATGAGGCTTTTGAGGGTGTTCAGACATGATTGCCCTCGCTCGGTGTATGCAGACAACTCAAGAACGCGTCCGGAATCGTGGCGATTTTCCGGGAAGCGGAAGACCAGCAGGAGATCAGCCGGGGGGACATGGCCCGCGGCTTTTTCCGGCCATTCAACCAAGCAAACGGAATCGTTGCGGAAATACTCGCCCAAACCAGCATCGACAAACTCTTCAGGGTCGTTGAAACGATAAAAATCAAAGTGATACCAGTATATGTTCGAAACTACGTAAACTTCAACCAGCGTGTAGGTAGGGCTTTTCACCGGCCCTTGATGACCGAGCTTTCGAAGCATGGAGCGCACCAGCGTGGTCTTGCCAGCGCCCAGGTCCCCGTCCAGCCAGACCACGGTGCCTGCGTCGAGCAGCGGCGCCAGGCGTCTTCCCAGCGCAACCGTCGCGGCCTCGTCGGACACGGCCAAGGTTAGTGAGGAAAGCGGTGGGGAAAGGCTATGATTCGGGCTATGCAAAACGATGTCTCCACGATACGAGCAACCACTGAGCCGGCCAAAGGCCAACTGGACGGCGAAGCGCTGGTTCGGCAGATCAAACGCTGGGGGATGGAGCTCGGCTTCAGCGCCATCGGCATTGCCGAACCCGATGTTTCGGAGGCCGCCGAGAAGTTGCGCCGCTGGCTCGAACTCGGGCGTCACGGCGGGCTGGATTATATGGCCAAACACGCCGATCTGCGCGCCAATCCCGGCCAACTCGTAGCGGGAACCCGATCGATCATCACCGCCGCCCTGCCCTACTGGCCGGATGCGACAACGGCAGACGGCGTGTTGGCTGACCCGGCGAAAGGTTATGTGTCGCGCTACGCGCTCGGCCGCGACTACCACAAGAGTGTGCGTAACCGCCTGCAGCGGCTGGCCGAACGCATCGGTACCGAATTGGCGGCAAAATCACCGGAGACGGATTTCAGCTTTCGCGTCTTCTCCGATTCCGCGCCGGTGATGGAGGTCGAATTCGCCCGCAACTCCGGCATTGCCTGGCGCGGAAAACACACGATCTCGCTGACGCGTGCTGGTTCCTGGCACTTCCTCGGGGAGATCTACACGTCGCTTTCGCTGCCGCCGGACCCGGCCGCAGAAGACCACTGCGGAATCTGCACCCGATGCATCACCAGCTGTCCGACCGCGGCGATCCTCGCCCCCTACGAGGTCGACGCCCGGCGGTGCATTTCCTATCTGACCATCGAGCTTCAGGGCGCCATTCCCGTCGCGCTGCGCCCGGCCATCGGCAATCGCATCTATGGGTGTGACGATTGCCAGCTGTGCTGCCCGTGGAATCGCTTTGCAAAGATCGGCGATCCTGACTTCACGCCGCGCAACGAACTCGACACGCCGGGACTCGTCAGCCTGTTCTCGTGGAGCCCGCCAGAATTCGAACAACGGCTCGCTGGCAGCCCCATACGTCGCATCGGCCATGAGCGCTGGCTGCGCAATATCGCTGTGGCGCTCGGCAATGCGCCGGCCACGCAAGAAGCAATCGTGGCACTCAACGCCCGCGCCGATCACCCCTCGGAACTGGTCCGCGAACACGTTGCCTGGGCACTTGCCAGAATCGGCCAGGTGGATTGATTTTCTGAACTTTTCAGATACCATTTGGCAGGTGCGTTTGGTCGTAACCGGTCCGCTCCTTCAACGCGAAAACAGCACAAGCACTCAGGCTGGCCGGTTGTAAAGCCAGCCGCTGAAACAGGGCAAACCCGTCGAAAGACGAGGACGCAAAGTCACCGGCCTAATGCCTGCGGGGTCCGCGGAGCGATGGCAGCGGAACCACCAGAAAACGAGGTCGATCGTGAGTTGTAATACCGAACTACCCCACGCCGCTGGTCGGATCAAAGCGGCCTTCCGGCGCCTGCTTTGCGCCCAGCAATATTCCTCGTTTAGAACAGTCGTTCAACGCCGGTTGCGGGCGGGTTTTCACGCGAGGTAATCGCCATGAGCAAGCCCTCTTCGAATGTTAGCCGAGTCGTGTCGCTGAACGGACTCGGACGGAGCCGCAGCCCGGGCCAGCGCGTCCTGAACGAATGCCGCGACCTCTTGGTGGAAGGGTTGTGCAAGTGGCTGCGCGATGTCGCGCCAGCAGTCTCGGAAGAATTGTTCGTGCTCCTCGATTCGACACGCGACCGGGTTCAACAGACTCGCTTTCTGGACCTGCGTGTAGACATCGAAAAGGGCTGGCAGCACTTCGTCGAGACCTTTCGCCGCGATCTCTCCGCCGAGGCCGAACGGTGCCAGGACGATGTCCTCGGCGGTAGCGAGAAGAATGGTCCCGCTCTCGAAATCCCCGATTTCGAAGGGCTGCAACTGATCGACGATGACGATCTTTCGCAACATATCGTCATCAGGGAATTCTCGGCGCAACTGGAGGAGACGTGCGACGAGGAACTCTATACGCTCAACCGGCGAGTCGCGGCGCTGCTCGGCCGGGAGGAACAACCGGACGCCTCAGGCAACCCGCTCGCCCCGGCAGTCGTTTGCCGTGCGCTTTCTGATTCCTGCACGTCGATCGGATCTGACCCCGAGTCACGCCTGATCCTGCTGCGCCGCCTCGAGCGTCATCTTCATGCATCCCTCCCTGGCATTTACCAGAGGGTCAACAGTTATCTGGTCGAACGCGGCATCCTGCCCGATCTGAAGCGCACCTTCCGCCGCTCATCAGGCGCAAACCGCGAGGACTCCGTTCCGGACAAGGCCACCTCTGCGGCAACACCTCCCGCCCCCGAGACTACCGCGGCCCCAATCACGGAGAATTCCATTATCGAAGCCTTGCAGCGCCTGGCTCTGGCGCGCTCGGCGCAAAACCCGGGCAGCTTGTCGGGACAAATCAGCGCGCAGAGCGTTGGCTTACAGGCGGTGCCAACGCCGCCCGGCGGAAATTTGGCACAAACACCAGCCACGGTCGATTCGGCAGCCATCAGCCATCTCCTGTTGAATTCGCTGAACAACCTGCAGCACGCCGTACCGGTTTGGGGCGAAGAGGTCATCGTCAATCAGGTACGACTCGTCCGCGACTCGGACAATGCGAAACAGGCCACCGGTCTGGAGGCCGTGACGATGGATATCGTCGCCACGCTTTTCGACATCATCTTCGACGATGCGCGCATTCCGCTGGCGGTCAAGGCGCTGCTCAGTCGTCTGCAGATTCCGGTTCTCAAGGTCGCGATGCTCAACCCCGGCTTTTTCGCCGACCGGCAGCACCCGACCCGGCGCTTTCTCGGCTGTATCTCGGGAATCGCGGTTCGCTGGGGGGACAGCGTTGATGAAAGCGACCCTTTCTACGAAAAGCTATCCGGTCTGGTCGAACGCATCCAGGCGGAGTTCGAACAAGATATCGGCATTTTCGGCACGGCCCTCGACGAACTGGAAGCATTCGTCGATGCGCGTGAAGAGGAAGAAAACGACACCGCGCTGGTTGCTGCAAACACAGTCATTCGCCACGAAATCGATGCCGAAGCCTGGGAGCGTTCCCATCAGGCCGTTCGTGCTTTCTTGCGCGACGCCCCGCAACCCGCCCCGGTCGAACGCTTCCTGGACGAACACTGGACCGCTGTATTGCGCAAAATCGCCGTCAGCGAAAGCGACACGGCCGAAACGGACTGGCGCATGGCCTGTGAGGTGATGAAGGATCTGGCGTGGAGCATCATCCCCAAGAAGGCCCCGGACGATCGACTCAAACTGATCGGTCTGCTCCCACGCTTGCTCGCATCCCTCAACAAGGGGCTGGACTCCATCGACATCACCGCCGAGCAACGCAACGCGTTTTTCGACGCATTGGTGAAACATCACTCTGGCGCATTGAAAGGCGAATCCCCCGGTGCGATAGAGCCCGAAGCGCCACAGAAAGAGGCAGCGGCCGCGCGATCGATCACACCGCCGAGTGAAGGCGACCTACTGGTGACACGAAGCGTCGACAATGGCGTTCAGGTGGAAGAGATCGTCCTCGTCGGCGCCAGCCCCGTCTGGAAAGCCGACGACCGCGACATCGCCCGCCAGGTTGATGAACTGAAGCGCGGCGACTGGGTCGAGTTTATCGACGAGGACGGCCACGCCAGCCGTGAGCGCCTCAACTGGATCAGCCCGCAGCGCGGCATCCTGCTTTTCAGCAATCACCGCTCGGCCAAGGCCATTTCGATCACGCCGGAAGCGCTTGTTCGGCAGATTCGCGACGGCAAGGCCGCATTCGTCCATGAAGAAGCGCTGTTCGAGCGCGCCTTGAGCGGCGCGCTGGAGTCGATCAACGCCGGCTAGGAAAACACCGTATCAGCGCGCCACCGGCCGCGCCGGATCGGAACACCACTCGCTCCAGGAGCCTGCATACAGCCGTGCACCGGGAAGCCCGGCGATTTCCATCGCCAGCAAATTGTGGCACGCAGTGACGCCCGAACCACAATACATGACGGTTTGGGCTGGCTCTGCGCCGGCGAGCAACGCGAGATACTGCTGGCGCAACTCGGCGGCAGACTGGAACCCACCTTGCTCGTCGAGGTTGTCACGGAAGCACCGGTTGCGCGCCCCGGGAATGTGCCCGCCAACCGGATCGAGCGTCTCGTTTTCGCCGCGAAAGCGATCAGGTGCGCGCGCGTCGACCAGGACGAACTCATTCTTTTCCAGATTGGCCTCGACCTCGGCGGCCGTGGCGACCCCGTCGCGCAGATCGATATTGAACACAGCGGGAACCAGTTCCGGCACTTCGGTCACCAACGACCGCCCCTCCGCAACCCAACTGCGGATGCTACCGTCAAGAACGGCCACGCGGTCGTGCCCCAGCCAGCGCAGCAGCCACCACAAACGCACGGCGTACATGCCGCCATCGTCGTCGTAAACCACCACTTGGGTCGTCCGCGAAATACCCGCGGCGCCAAGCTTCTCGGCCAGTCGCAGGGGATCAGGCAGCGGGTGGCGCCCGTTCCGGCCGGTCATCGCGGAGGACAGATCGCGATCGAGGTGCATGAACACCGCGCCGGGAAGATGTCCCCTGGCGTATTCGCGCTCGCCGTAGCCGACATCCGAGAGTTGATGCCGACAGTCGACGACCACCCACGTCGGATCGTTCAGGTGGTCGGCAAGCTGCGCACAGGAGACCAGGGTCGAAAAGCTCACGCCACCGCCTCCTGCGAATCAAGCCACGCCTCGGCATCCACCGCCTCGTCGAACACGCGCATCTCCGCGCTGACGAACATTTGAGACAGCCATGCACTCCAGGCGACCCACTGGCTTTTTGTGACGACAGCGATGCGATTGAAATCGTTGGCATGCGCCCGGGCAAAGGCAATATCCTCCCACGCGACGTCCAACGTGAAATCGGCCATTTCACGCAAGTCGAACAGCAGATTGACCGGCCCCTCGAACTTCACCTTGTAGTTCACCATATCCTCGAACTCCTTGAAGTCCGCCAAGGTGAACTCTCCATACACATTGACTGCGACGCGATTGCTCTGGTGCTGGATAACAATCATGGCAATTTCTCCTTTTTGTGCCCGGATGGTTGGCTTCAATCCTGGTCCGCCGGGTTGGCCCGCGACAACCAGCTGGAGATGACGCCACTGGCAACGATCAGCGCAATGGCCGACCACGCCGCCGCGGAGAGCGTCTCCCGCCAGAACAGCATACCGAAAAGGCTCGCAAAGATCACCGTCGAATACGCGAGGCTGGCCGAAACAAGCGTGTTGCCGCGTTTGTACGCCCGGGTCATAACCAGTTGTGCGGCCGTCCCGAAGCTCCCTACGCCCAGCAACAGCCAGCCGCCCTCCCAGTTGATCGGGTGAAACTCGAAGAAGAGCATACAGGTCGCGCCAATCACCGTCGTCACCAGGGCGAAGTAAAACACGATCCGCTCCTCGACCTCGCCGCGCGCACCAAGCTCCTTCACATTGAGGTACGCCACGCCAGCCACCATGCCGCTGGCCAGGCCGATCGCGCCACCAAACATCTGGTCGGCACCAAAGGTCGGGCGCAGCAACAGGGCGACTCCGACAAACCCGAGCACCAGCGCGCACGCCACGCCGCCCTGCAGGCGCACCTTGCCGGACAGCGCCAGGAAGATCGCCAGAAACAACGGTGACGTGTACGAAAGCGTCACTGCGGATGCCAGCGGAAGCATGCTCAAGGCGGAGAAATACAACATGAGCGCCAGGCAACCGGCTCCGCTGCGTACCACGTGCAACCGCCACAACGGCGTTCGGACCGGAATGCGCCGCACGAACACCAGCGGGATCATGAACAGGAAGTTGATCAAGGAGCGATAAAAGGCGATTTCGGCTGCCGAAAACTGTACTGCTGCCAGTTTCACGCACACGCCCATGCACGCGAAGAAGAAACTGGCCACGATCATCCACAACGACTGCATCGTTCTTTACCGGAAGAGTTTCGATCCGCACGCCGCATCGCGTCGAATCGATCAGGGAGGACGTGACATTCTACTGCCGCCCCATCACCTTTCCAATTGACCGGAGTGTTATCCTTAGGCTATTTTTCAATGTTTTAGCCGCTTCCAAGCCATGGCCAGACCACAAGCAAAAGATCCGAACGCGGACCCCGCGCCGCAAGTCGCCGAAGACTTGAAATTCGAGGCAGCACTCGCGGAACTGGAGTCGATCGTGCAGAACATGGAGGGAGGCAACCTGTCGCTGGAAGACTCGATCGCAGCCTACCGCCGCGGAAGCGCACTGCTTGCGCATTGCCAGCACCAGCTCAACGATGCCGAACGCAAGATTCAGATTCTCGATGACGGCGTGTTGCGTGATTTCGACCCATTGAACGGGGACGCTCGATGAATACAAACAGCCCTTCCTTCATCGACTGGATGGCGGATGTCCAAGGCAGGATCGAGAGGGCGCTTGCACGGTTCCTGCCGCCCGGAGAAGCCATCCCGGCGCGCCTGCATCAGGCCATGCGCTATTCATGCCTCAACGGGGGGAAGCGTATCCGTCCGTTGCTGGCGTTCGCCGCCGGGGAATTGACCGGCGCGACACCGGAGAAGCTCGAAGTCGTATCCTGTGCCGTCGAAATGATCCACGCCTACTCGCTGGTGCATGACGACCTGCCCTGCATGGACAACGACGTTCTGCGGCGCGGACGCCCGACCTGCCACGTCGAGTTCGGCGAGGCCACCGCCCTGCTCGTCGGCGACAGTCTGCAGCCACTGGCCTTCGAATTGCTCGCCCGCGAAAACCTAGGCGAAGCGAGCGTGCAGATCGAAATGATTCGTCTGCTGACCCATGCCAGCGGTTCGCTCGGCATGGCAGGCGGGCAGGCCATCGACCTCGATGCGGTCGGGCGCGAACTCGAACTGCCCGAACTCGAACTCATGCACGCGCTGAAAACCGGCGCCCTGATCCGTGCCGCGGTCATGCTCGGTGCACTGTGCGGTGACCCGCTCTCGGAAATGGAACGGAACGCTCTTGACCGCTTCTCCAAACGGGCGGGACTGCTTTTCCAGGTCATCGACGACATTCTCGACTGCACGGCGAGCACGGCCACGTTGGGAAAAACCGCCGGAAAGGACTCCGCGTCCGACAAGCCGACCTACGTCGGGTTGATGGGTCTGGAACAAGCCCGCAGTTTTGCTGACGAACTCCGGACACAGGCTCTGGAAGCGCTCGGCACATTCGGTGACCGGGCCCGGCGCCTGGTTGCAATAAGCGACTTTATCGCCCATCGGAAGTTCTGAACGGGAACCGCCTCGACGGACGCGCGGTCACCCCATCACGCTGAACCACGACACGCCATGAACACATATCCTCTGCTCGACACCATCAGCGCCCCATCTGACCTGCGCGCGCTGGACCGCAAACAGTTGCCCGAACTGGCCGAGGAACTGCGCAACTTCATCGTCGAATCCGTCTCACGAACCGGCGGGCATTTTTCTTCCAATCTTGGCACGGTGGAACTGACGATCGCGCTGCATTATGTCTTCGATACACCGGAGGATCGCCTCGTCTGGGACGTGGGTCATCAAACCTATGTGCACAAGATCCTCACCGGCCGTCGCACCGGCATGGCCAAGCTGCGGACGCACGGTGGCGTCTCGGGCTTTCCCAAGCGCAGCGAGAGCCCGTACGACACATTCGGCGTCGGCCATTCATCGACATCGATCTCCGCCGCCCTCGGCATGGCCATGGCGTCCAAACTCAACGCTGACGACCGGCGCACGGTCGCTATCATCGGCGACGGCGCGATGTCTGCCGGCCAGGCCTTCGAGGCGTTGAACAACGGCGGCGTCGCCGACGCGAACATGCTGGTCATTCTCAACGACAACGACATGTCGATCTCGCCCCCCGTCGGCGCGCTGAACAAATATCTCGCCCGCGTTCTCTCAGGCAGCGCGTTCAACGCCGCGCGCCGTGCCGGCGAGAAGGTGCTCGGCGTATCACCGTCGCTGCTCGAATTCGCCAACCGTGTCGAGGAACACGTCAAGGGAATGCTGACGCCAGGCACTTTGTTCGAGGAACTCGGTTTCAATTACATCGGCCCGATCGACGGCCACGACCTGGATTCTCTGATCCCGACACTGCAGAATCTGCAGAAGCTCAAGGGCCCGCAGTTTCTCCACGTCATCACCCGCAAGGGACAAGGCTACAAGCTGGCCGAGGCGGACCCCATCCTCTACCACGGGGTTTCGAAATTCCAGCCGGATGTCGGTATCGAAGGCAGCAAGAGCGGCGGAAAGCCGACCTACACGCAAATCTTCGGCCAATGGCTGTGCGACATGGCCAGCGTGGAACCGAAACTGGTAGCCATCACCCCGGCAATGGGCGAAGGCTCGGGAATGATGGAGTTCGCAGAACGCTACCCCGAACGCTATTTCGATGTCGGCATCGCCGAACAGCACGCCGTGACCTTCGCCGCCGGTCTCGCCTGCGAGGGCATGCGTCCGGTTGTGGCCATTTACTCGACCTTCCTCCAGCGCGGCTACGACCAGTTGCTGCACGACGTGGCACTGCAAAACCTGCCGGTAGTCTTTGCGCTCGATCGCGGCGGACTCGTCGGTGCTGACGGGCCGACGCATCACGGCACCTTCGACCTATCCTACGTCACCTGCATCCCGAACATGGTCGTCATGACCCCGAGCGACGAGGAAGAATGCCGCCGGATGCTGACCACCGCGCTGCGCAGCAACGGCCCTTGCGCCGTGCGCTATCCGCGCGGCACCGGCCCCGGCGTACCGACCGAAGCCGCGTTGACCGAACTGCCGCTGGGCAAAGGGGAAATCAGGCGGCGCGGCAAGGACATTGCACTGCTCGCCTTCGGCAGCATGCTCAACCCCGCGCTGCAAGCCGCTGAAGAACTCGATGCAACGGTTGCCAACATGCGTTTCGTCAAGCCAATCGACCGCGAACTGATCCTCGAACTCGCCAAGGAACATTCGCTGCTCATCAGCATCGAAGAGAACGTGGTGATCGGCGGCGCTGGTTCCGAAGTTGCCCGGGTCCTGCATGAGGCAGGAAGCGCAGTGGGCCTCGCAAGAATGGGGCTCCCGGATCGCTTCATCGATCACGGCGACCAATTCCGCCTGCTTGCCGAAGCCGGACTCGACAAGGCAGGAATCATCCAGACAGCCCGGACCTATCAGGACAGACAATGAAAGAGAAACACCATGCCGCAGCGATGGAAGACGTTCAAGGCCTGGCGGACACCCGCCGCCTGGCGATCAATCGCGTCGGCATCAAATCGATCCGCCATCCGGTCAAGGTGCTTGACCGCACGGGCGGCGTCCAGCACACCATTGCCGTATTCAACATGTACGTCGGCCTGCCGCACAATTTCAAAGGCACGCACATGTCACGCTTCGTCGAGATACTGAACAGCCACGAACGCGAGATCTCGGTGGAGAACTTCCCGGTCATGCTGCGCGAAATGGTGCGCAAGCTCGAAGCCGAAACCGGTCACATCGAGATGAACTTCCCCTACTTCATCAACAAGGCCGCGCCGGTTTCCGGCGTGCAAAGCCTGATCGACTACGACGTAACCTTGATAGGAGAAATCTGCCACGGCGAGATCGCTTCGACCATCAAGGTCGTGGTGCCTGTGACCAGTCTCTGCCCGTGCTCGAAGAAGATTTCGGAACGCGGGGCCCACAACCAGCGGTCGCACGTAACGGTAACCGCCAGGATTCTCGAACACGTGTGGATTGAAGAAGTCGTCCAACTCGTCGAGGGCGAGGCGTCCTGCGAGCTTTTCGGACTGCTCAAACGCCCCGACGAAAAATACGTCACCGAGCGCGCCTACGACAACCCGAAATTCGTCGAAGACATGGTGCGTGACGTCGCGGCGCGACTCAACGCGGAAGATCGCATCGCCGCGTACGTGGTCGAATCGGAGAATTTCGAATCGATCCACAACCACTCGGCGTACGCGCTGATCGAGAAGACGAAACGCACTTCAGAAAAGACCGGGCACTGAGCTAGCCCGGAACGCAAAACGGGGCGGC